>CAZFLF010001276.1:0-2349 GCA_964519825.1 uncultured Pirellulaceae bacterium
CTGTTCGCGAAAGCAACGTCAGTGGTGTTTTCGCGACAGTCCCTACCGATCCCCAGTGGCTGGGCGGACCTCCAACCTGTTAAACTGGCCGGATCACGCGGAATTCAACGCACATTCTGCGGCAGGACACGTCAAGGCACGGTGCGTGCATTCGCAAGAATATACCGTGTTGAATACCCGCGCGTGATGCGAAATCCCGGAGGATCGCAGTGATGCTGCAGGCCACTGCTATCGAAAGTATTGAGGAGTTGGAAAGCCTCCGCCTTGCCTGGAACCGGCTCTGGCACGAGACCCGCGGCGCCTCCTTCTTCCAGACTCTGGACTGGTTGCAGGTTTACTGGCGTCATTTCGGTGACCGGCAGCGGCTGCGCGTGTTCGTTGTGCGGGACGAGGACCAGGTCGTCGGAATTCTGCCGCTAGTGGTTCGGGTCGACTCCACGCGGGTCGGACCCGTCCGGGTGCTGACCTACCCGTTGCACGATTGGGGTACGTTCTTTGGCCCAGTCGGCGCGAATCCTATGGCCACGCTGGCCACGTCCTTTCGGCATTTGCGCGACATGGACCGAGATTGGGACTTATTCGACTTAAGGTGGGTCAATTCACGGGAAGTCGACCAGGACCGGACTCCCGTCGCGCTGGACGCTGCGGGATTTCCTCACCGAGTTGGCATCTGGGGCACCACCGGCTTGCTTGACTTCGCTGGGAATTGGCAACAGTACCTGGCGACGCGGTCCGGAAAATTCCGCAGCAACCTGCGCCGCGCAGAATTGGCCGCAGCCCGCGCTGGTGAACTCTCGTTTGAGCGATACCGACCGGCAGGCGTCTGTCATGGCGAAGGCGAGCCACGTTGGGAGTTGTTCGACGAGTGCTTGGCGCTGGCCGAACGAACTTGGCAAGGTTCGTCGATGACCGGTACAACGATCTCCCATCCGACCGTCCGCGAATACTTTTGTGAACTGTTCGGCGTCGCCGCGCGGTGTGGAGCGCTCGACGTGAACCTGCTCCGTCTCAACGGTCAGCTAATCGCCTTCACTTACAACCTGCACACCAATGGTTCACTGTCTGGGCTGCGGCTTGGTTACGATCCGACGCTGGCCGCATTGAGTCCTGGCAGGCTGGTCCTGGCGCGATCGGTCGAAGACAGCTTGCGCCGTGGAGACAAACGGCTCGACTTGGGAAGCGAAACGATGTCGTTCAAGCGCCCCTGGATGACGAGCACGCTCGATTCTCACCGCTTCACGCACTACCCCTTGTCCTCGTGGCGCAGCCAGATGCTGCGAATGAAGCACTGGCTGCTGCCGCGACACGCGGTCAGTTCGGGCAAACAGGTGTCGCCGTCCCAGCATTCAGCCGATGTGTGATCTGCCATCGTCCTGCCCCAAAACTTTCAATTCCGAACGCCGTCGTCCGATTGGTCCGGCCGACGGCGATCGTCGTTTTGATCTCGGACCGCAAGCATTCCCAACACACCCACCAACAACAGCACGTCGACCGCCAGCAATATGAGGCACGCGATCGCGATTCCGAACAGAATACGGGCAGCAGCCACGTCGCCGAGCGCAGAGAATATTGCCTGGAACGCCATCAGCACGGCGAACGCTACGATCGAAACCGTCAGACCGGCAACCAGGACCAACAGACAGCGACGGTACGGCAAGCGGATACTCCGAGCAAAAGGTCATTCGGCGGGCCAATTGTCGAGATTGTGTGATGAGTGTCAATTGACGGTCGGAGAACGCATGCGTTGACTACCGCGTCTCTTCAGCCACAATGAAGCGTGGAGAAAGCCTCACGGCATGCCGCACCAAATCGTTCCAGGGGTGGATCCGGTGTTGCTCCGCGGCAATCTGGGGAGTCGTCTCATGTCTCTCACTCGATGCGAGTCGCGTCTGTTTCGCTGTTCCCTGTTAGCGGCCTTACTCGCGTTGTCCACCGCGAGTGCTAGGGCGGACGTGGTCACATTACCGTCCGGCGCCCAGTATGAGGGAACGGTGGAACGCATTGCTTCCGTTGGGGACAATCCTGTAACGACGGCGGGCACTGGCGTGCCGAGTGGTCCGATCATTTTGATCGACGACGAATTGCGGTTTACGTTGATCCCGTTTTCCGTGGCCGTCAAATACACGGCCTCGGCACCGAAGAATGTCGAACGGATCAAGATTCAGCAACTTGTCTTTGCCGGCGGTCGCCGCATCGGCGCGGTGGGACGAGTGATCGACATTACTGCTTGGGATGACCGCGGCCGTCGCCGATTCTCAATGGAAGGGGGACCAACTGGACGGCTGGATGTGTATCAGGGGATCACGGAAATTACACCGACGTACGTTCGAGTGGAAGGGTTGCAATTGA
>CAZFLF010001277.1:0-2349 GCA_964519825.1 uncultured Pirellulaceae bacterium
CATAACCATTCTCTGTTTTGCGAATCGCGACGTCGGAGGATAACCAGGATAACCAGGATAACCAGACGCCCAACTATTTGCCGGAATCATGGGGAAATGGGCAGCCAAACTCAGCGTCCCCGTCTTACTCAAACTCCCGCAATTTGTTGGGTGTCTGATTCTTGGTTTCCGGAGCCATTATCTGGTCCGACGAGACAAAAGCCGATACTCCGGTTTACGTAGTCGGGGCACTGCGTCAACTCTTCGCGTATCGCACTCAATTGATGCTCAGCAATGCTCAGCCGAACAATGCGTTTTGGGACCAATGTGTTAAACTGTTTCCTAACTGGATTGGCTTCTTGCGCGAACGCCGAAGCCCTACCGAAGAGATTCTGGCCGAGTATCGGCGTGGTGATATTTCCACCAAATGGTGCCTGCGGAATCTAGACCGGGAGACGGAGTCCGATTGACTGGACGCTCGATTGCCGAACGGAGAGGAACCAGACACCCAAGATTTTGGCGGAATCTAGAGAAGGCGGGAAGCAGCGGGATTAACGCGTCCCCGTCAGCCGGGCGATCCAATGGCGTACCAGATAAGATTTGCTCCTGACCTCACTGCGCAACCTGCCCAGATTGTGACAACAAATTGACTGTCTGGTTACTTCGCGTCGCCGAAATGCGACAAAGGGAGGACAAATATATTGACAAGCGTGACGATTCAAGAGGCCCAGGCCAAGTTGTCGGACTTGATTCACAACCTGGTACCGGGCGACGAAGTGGTGATTACCGAAAACAATCAACCGGTGGCGAAGCTGGTGGCATCTCCCGCGGAAAAGCCACGCCCCATGCCGGGCCGTTGCAAGGGAATGCTGACCATCGTGGCTGAAGACGATGAACATCTGGAAGACTTCCAGGAGTACATGCCTTGAGACTCCTTCTCGACACGCACACGCTCCTGTGGTTTGCACTGACGGACCCGCAACTCAGCGGCGCGGCCACGTCGCTCATCAAGGAATGGGCATCGTCCGCGAACCTCTGGTCCGACTCATCGCCAAACAAGTCGAGCAAAGTAGGCTGACGGTTTGTTTCGCCTCGCGGAAATCAGACACCCAACTTGTTGCCACAATCTGGCGTTAAACTTGGCGACCTTCGTGTACTGGCGAACCAGATCAAGACCAATCACGAGTTGGCCTTGGAACTTTGGGAGACCGGGAACACCGACGCCCAGCTGTTGGCAACGCTCCTGATCAAGCCCAAGGACCTGTCAGCCGACGAGATGGATCGGAATGGTGCGGTCCGTCACCTTTGTGCAAGTGGCAGACTGGCTCAACTCCTATGTCGTTAAGGACCACCCGAACAAGGAGACGCTTCGCAATAAGTGGATGGCCTCTGGCAACTCCATGGCTGCCCGCGCCGGATGGAGGCTGACCGCCGGACGGGTCGTGAAGAGTCCGCAAGGGCTCGACCTCGCAGCGCTGCTCGATCGCATCGAGTCCGAAATGGGTAGCGCCGCTCCTGAAGTGCAATGGACGATGAACTGCTGTCTTGCGGAAATCGGAATCCACTTCCCCAAACACCGCAAGCGGGCTCTCGCGATCGGTGAGAAGTTGGGGATCTATCGCGACTATCCTGTTTCCAAAGGTTGCACGTCACCCTTCGCCCCGATCTGGATCAACGCAATGGTGAGCCGGCAAGGCTGAGTGCTTCACCCCTCCAACGGCATTTCCCAGCGGGATAACAATCGCAATACGTTTTCCCGCTTCAGACCCTGACATGAGCCCAGAGCGCAACATGATGGATACACCAGACGCCCCCTGGGGTTCGGTTGAAACTCGCTTCGACCCAATCCATTCGGCTGCACGAATGCGCGATGTGCAAACCGTGCAACAGGAACTAGACGCTGGCGTGGATGTGGATGTGCTCAACGGTCGTGCTGCGAACGGCGATGGCGGCAATACCGCGCTGTGGTTCGCCGCCCAAGGCCCGGCACCAAGCGGGGTTGAGGTTGCGCGTCTATTGATCAATGCAGGTGCAGATATAAACCGTAAATGTGAACATGGACGCACGGCCCTGCAAATGGCGGCGGCGTGGGGGCATCTCGATATTGTTCAACTTCTAATCGAAAACGGGGCGGACCCAACCATACGCGATGACGAAGGGATGACACCATCGATGATCGCGGCCGGTTCAAAGCGCGTGCCGGACGCGAACTTGAGACGAGTGATTGAATATCTGAACACAATCGAAGACCGAAGATGAGGTCCGCGCGCTCCCCAATGGAGGAAAAGGGGTCAGGACTCTTTTTTCGATTAAATAAAAGAGTAACGCGGTAGGGATGGCCCTTTCGGGCCACCCCCCGCACAGACCCGT
>CAZFLF010001278.1:0-2339 GCA_964519825.1 uncultured Pirellulaceae bacterium
CGCCACCGTCGTCGCCGCGCGAACGAACGATCTGCCCACGCAGACGAAGTGAGTTGGTTAGCCGTCGCGCGCATTCGTGTTTCAAGCGGGACAAGTACATCCTTCCGCGCGGAGTGTTGTGCTTTCGTCGCTAAAATGTGCCCCTTCACCCCATGCGACATTTGGAGATCTGGAAGGAGACAACATGGCAGACTGGCTTGAAGAAGGTTCTCAGGCACCGCCGTTCACGCTCGCAGCCGACGATGGCTCGAAGGTCAAATCCAGCGAGTTGAAGGGGGCGCCGTTCGTGCTGTATTTCTATCCTAAAGACGACACACCGGGGTGTACCAAAGAGGCATGCGCATTCCGCGATCGACAGTCCGAGATCACCAAGCTGGGTGTGAAGGTGTTTGGGATCAGCCCGGACGATGTCGCCAGCCACGCCAAGTTTCGCGACAAGTTCAAGCTGAACTTCCGGCTGCTCGCCGATCCCGAACACCAACTCGCTGACGCCTTTGGAGCCTGGCGCGAGAAAAACATGTACGGCAATAAGTCGATGGGCGTCCAGCGTTCGACCTACCTTATCAACGCGACGGGCAAAGTGGCCAAAGTGTGGAAACGCGTGCAAGTTGACGGACACGACCAGCAAGTGATCGACGCGATTAAGGAACTGCTCGGCAAGTAGCCGCGGGCGAGCGGACCAGAGAATACAGACGCAAATCACTGTGTAGAGTCTGGTCCGCGGAACGCGTCCCAGTGGATAGCCAGCTTGCGCATGCGGGCGCGAAGCGTGTGCGGATTGATCTTGAGCAGTGCGGCGGCGCCATTCTTCCCTTCAATCCGCCCACGCGTCGCTACGAGTGCCCTCTCGATGTGTTGTTTCATGGCTTCATTGAGTGATCCCAGGACCGCCGATGCAGCAGCCGGGGTACGGAGCGGCTGAGTGCTCTCGGGTATGACCTCATAATACGTCGGCTCCGAGGTAGGCGGCGCGGGGACCTCCCGGCTGATTCCTAGCGATTTGGCGACATCGAGACGTGTCCCCTCGCCCAGAATCGCCGCTCGGTCGATCACCGCCCCCAACTCGCGAATATTTCCCGGCCACGCGTAGCTCATCAAGATCTGCAAATCCGCCGGTGTCGGCTCGACAAATGACAGTCCAAAGCGATGCGCCGCGCGCTGGGCGAAGTGGCGAGTCAAAGCCGGAATGTCCTCCCGACGTTCGCGAAGCCGTGGCAACAAGATGGGGAAAACGTTGATTCGATACCAGAGGTCTTCGCGAAAGGTCCTTCCTTTCACCATCGCCGCCAAGTCTCGATGCGTTGCGGCAACAATCCGCACGTCCACTCGAATCGGCTGCTGCCCCCCCACACGTTCGATGAATCCATCTTGCAACACTCGTAGCAAGCGAACCTGCGCCGGGAGCGGCAATTCGCCGATTTCGTCCAAAAATAATGTGCCACCATCGGCGCGTTCAAACCAACCGCTGCGCGTGTCGGCCGCGCCGGTGAAACTGCCTCGCTCGTGACCGAACAGCTGGGAGTCGATCAACTCCGAGGGAATCGCTCCGCAGTTAACGCGAATAAACGGACTGTGGGAGCGCGGGGAACGAGTATGGATCGCGCGGGAGACGACTTCTTTTCCGGTACCGGTCTCCCCGAGGATCAACACCGGCACATCCGAGGTGGCCACAAGTTCAACCCGTTCCATGACATGTCGCAGACCCGTTTCCGCGCCGACGATCGCCTCGTTGATTTCTTGTCTTCCCAATCGCGACAGTAGCGAACTTCGGTCCGCCTCGGCTGCAGCGCGCAGTGACTCGAGTTCGTGGAGTCGACGGTCATTCTCGAGCGCCGCGGAAAAGGGATCGAGCAGCGCTTTGAGCATCTCGACGTGCGTCGGACGAAAGGACTTGAGGTGCTCCGCCGCGAGAACTAGGACACCGGCCGGGCCGGCCGGACCCTGCAGCGGACCGGCCAGAACCTCCCCTTCGATCTCCACGGGAACGATGGCGGCAATCTCCCCGGTGCGTCGTCGCTCCGGCGCGTGCAAAATCTCCCCGTGTTGCGCCCAAGCCAGTAACCGCTTCCAACGCGCTGGCGTGCAAGTGGATTTGACCGTGGCATGGATGGGTCCTGATTTCGGCACACCCACGGCGACTGTGTCGAGAGTCTGATGTTGTCCATCGAACCGTCGGACCAGCAGGCACTCGAGCGGCAGATGCTTCGCTAGCATGACGGCAATGGTGTCGGCCGACACATGAATCTCGATGTGTCGACAGGCCTCCCGCCAAACTTCGAGCAGCACTTCATTGAATTTTTCCATGGCGTCCACAACCATCAAATATGATACTTATCCAT
>CAZFLF010001279.1:0-2339 GCA_964519825.1 uncultured Pirellulaceae bacterium
ACCAACGTCACCGCCGCAGCTTCTCACGTGCCGGCCCGAAGCCAAGCGCCCAACGGGGGATGCTGGCGGACTTGAATCGAACGCCGGAGATGAGCGCCATCCTTGGAAGCGATCGGTACAACGGTGTCCTCGACCGGCACTCCATTCCATCGGTACTGGAACACGGGGCGGCGTTGCGCATCGAGGCGATAACCGCTGAAGTAAATCCCTTGCTCGCGTGCTGGTTGCTTGGGCCAGGGATCATCGAGAGATTCAAGTACGGCCAACGGTACGCCATCGGTGAGGTGCAGCACGTTGTCGCCGAGCGGCCTTTGAAATCCTTGACCGCGCCCAATCCAGTGCATCGATGCATCGATAAATGCGCCTTGCCACAGCAATGCCAGACGGCAATTGTTCGCATCGAAAGCCATGTTCAGGTGTTCCGGATATCCAACTCCGATCGCACGAGTCCCAGCTCCGTCGATGAAATTGCGGTAGATGATTGGATCCTTGTCGGCGACCAGCTCGATCGGCTGCGGTCCGATCCCGACTGGCATCGCCGCCTGGTTACCGTCCGACAGGAACGTCCAGGCGGCGTGAATTTGTTGCAGCGCGTCACCGTCCAGAATATTGGCAAACGGAGTCTGACCGTTCGGCCAAGCGGCCGGCATTCTCGTGCCAGGGCGATAAGTCTGGGGATTTAGCAAGTATTGGCGAAACCAATCCCGATCGAGCCGCCGCGTCATCGTGGTCAGGCTGATCGCCTGGATGCCGGTGGCCTTGACGTTCCCCCAAGTATGACACTTGACGCAACTCATCCCCTTTTCTCCGACTAATTGTCGGCCAATCGCTTTGAGCTTACGGTCTGGCATCAACTTCGCCGGTGGCTTGTGTTTTGGCAGATCGTGCACATCGCGGCGATCAAGTTCGGCCAGGACCTCGCCCATCGAACCGAGGTTGGCATCACCGAATCTGGGCATGCGCGTGAACATATAAGGCCGGTCTTTGGCTCCTTTGTCGAATACTTGTCGCAACCAATCTGGTCGCAACTTCGCGCCGATACCGTTCAGAGTCGGTGGCAACCTCCCCTCGTCTCCCATCTCTGGTTGATTCGATTGAAAGTGCAGATTACGTGATGGTTCAATTCCACCGATGCTGCCGCGGTCGTGGCAGGCATAACAGTTGAACGCCGTTAGTGTGTGAGCGACTCGCTCCGCCGCACCGTCCAGCGGTCGGTGGCCAGAACGCAATGCGTCGAGAGCTCGCGACAGAGATTCTCGTTGCCGTGACGTCAACCCGAAAAACGGCACGCCCGGTTGCGGCTGCTCTGCCAAACAACCACCGTCCGTCAACTCGGTCAACTTCTTGCCCAGGCGCCGCGCGGTGAGCCGCTTTCCATCGACGTGCATCTCGTGGCACGCGGCGCATCCGGCTACCTCGAACAGCTCGCGCCCTTGACTGGCTAGTTTCTCGTCCGGGACAAAACGCGGACGACCGGATTGCACGGCTGGTGCCACGAGTGCGAATTCGAGAGATTGCTGTTTGATACCCTGCCCCTGATATTCGATCCGCAACTCCTCTCCGCCGCCCCCTTCAAAGTACTCAGCGATAAAATCATGTTCGCCGGCGGTCAAGGACACCTTGGCATCCTTTTCGATCATTGCATGAATACCGTCGTTGACGATGGCCTCGCGACCGTCGATCAGCAGCCGCGAGCCGTCGTCCGAGCTGAGATAGAATCGATATTGCCCGTCCTTTTCCACGCGGAATTTTCCTTGGAATTGCACGCCAAAATGGTCGGCCGCGCCGACGTTGACATCGAAGCTCGAGGCGCCGCCACTGGCTTTGACCGGCAATCGGCTGAAATCAGGGAGTTTCTCCCAATTCCCTTCGTAGTACTGAAACGTCATCGATGTTGGAATATCTAAGTCGCGGAGTAGGAAACAAGCAATGTCGCGAGCCTCTTCGTTCGTGAGATTGAGTTGCGGCATGCGACCCGACGGGCGAACGTGCAATGGATTCAGCAGGAACTTAGACAGTCCGGGAACCGAGTACTTGCTGGAGAGTTTTACCAGCGGTACCGACGTGGTCAGCGCAGACGACTGATCCTGCTGCGGATCATGGCACGCCACGCAGCCAATCGAATGGAATAACTGTCGCCCACGGTTCACTCCGGCCGTGACCGGTGCGGCCTCAGAGACCTGGCCGGTCGAGGCCAAGAAGTGCACGAGCGATTCAACTTGCCCTCTCCGTTCGTCGTCGGTGGATGCATGCAGTACATGCGGCATCGTCGTGCCCACATCGGTCTGCGGCGGACTAGCCAAGAAGTTTCGCACAAACTCCGGTCGCACGCGGGAACC
>CAZFLF010001280.1:0-2335 GCA_964519825.1 uncultured Pirellulaceae bacterium
CCGAGCCGGAGTTGGTTCCAGCTCGGCAGGAGCCTCGCCCTCCCAAATGACATCCCTCATTCCACAATTGACAGACCACTAGTCTATTCGAGACACATCACGGATCGAAAGCCAAAGGGGCCAAAACTTCGCGAAATGCTTCCCAGATTCGCGCGGCGTCACACAACCAATGTTACTATGGCTGAACTCCGCAGGTCGCTGGTTGACTGGACAAAAAAGGGGTCGCAGCTCAATTCCACAATTGAGCTGCGACCCCTTTGTCAGCCTTGTGCCTGCTGGGAGCAAGCCTGACCGCCGCCGATCTGTTCCCTTGCCGCTTAAGGGGGCCGATTTGGCATGGCAATCGTCGATTAGGCATGCCGGCACGGCGCTCTAAAGACGGATATCACAACTTGGCATAGCTTTTCGGAGCGATTCTACACCGTCCTCGGTAATCGCATTTCGGAACGAACTGATCTTCTTCAGATTTGGCAGATCCTTCAAGTGCATGATTCCACACTCGGAAATTGCCGTCCCTTCTAGGTGAATCGCTTTAAGAGTTGTCAGTGTTTTCAAATGTACCAAACCTGGATCGCCTAATCGTGGGCTGTTGAGATTCAAGAATTCAAGTCGGTTGAGTTCCCGAAGATG
The DNA here is from genome assembly GCA_964519825.1 of uncultured Pirellulaceae bacterium. Classification (GTDB taxonomy): domain Bacteria; phylum Planctomycetota; class Planctomycetia; order Pirellulales; family Pirellulaceae; genus CAZFLF01. The sequence goes on from CAZFLF010001280.1 coordinate 631, forward strand.
ACGCAACCCATGATCCGAAATGTTTGTGTTCCACAGGGTGAGACGTCGCAAGTTCGGGATTTCTCCAATGTGGTCTAAGTTTGCGTCTGTGACGCCGAGCCCGATGATCACAACTTCCTCGATGTTCTTAAGACGCGACAGGTTGGTGAACCCTAACTCGTTCGCCTGACAACCGTCGATCATAATGGTTTGCAGATTCTCCAATCCATTCAGATGTTTCATGCCTTCGCCCGTAATTCTCGATTCAATGAGAGTCAAGTCTTCGAGTCCGGAAAGGGCATGGTTAATTCTAGTGAGATCCGCATCCTGGAATTCGCTTTGTTGTAGCGAGACTGAAGTCACGTTCGCAAAGAGATCATCTCCAAACACCGTGCATAACCACGTGGGCAGCAAAACGCCGTTCTTGGTTCGCAGCCAGCCAGCAGAAATCTGTTGATAGTCGTAATCGACTCGCCCACCAAGTTGCTGGATCTTTTGCGCGAAATCATGCTGACGCCGAACCTCCACGAGTCGTTGGCTATAAACGCCTAGTAATATCGTGATCGCGGTGAACGCTGCCAGGAAACCTTTAAGTCCAATCCGAAACCGTGAGCGACGAATAAACTCGCCGATAGTCGCGACGACCAGCACCGTGAACAAACTGGCAACAGCGGCCTTTCCGTTGTCAAACCCAAGGCCGAGCGACCAAAATGCGAGCAAAACGCTGAGCATTGCGACCAACAGCAAGACGAGGAGAGTTTGTACCGAAAAAAGAGCTTTTGATCGGCGCTCCATATTCCAGTCCTTCTAATTACGCGATGTGCTCAGTGGTCGATGCTGCCACAGATGCCACAGGCCAATGCAGTTTCAACAAAATATCGGCTAGTGAAGTGATTGTCGTCGCTAACGCGATGGCGCCGCCACCAGCCGTACGTAATCCAAACCAAATAGGAACCCCTTCACCGCGTCGGGATGGGCACCGACGATTTCGACGCCGAACTTGTGCGAGCCTTTGGTCAGATCGATGCCGTCGAAGTCCAGGACGCCGGTGGTGATGACATCCGGATCGTTGAACAAGTCAATCGGACCACCGAGCGTGCGGCCGTCGAGTGACAACTGGACGATGCCGTAATCTCGGGCTTGGGTCAGCACCAGTTCAACCGTGTATTTGCCGGCCTTTTCCACTGGCAGTTCAAGTTCCAGCTTGTCGCCCGGTTTGGCGCCGGTCCACCACAGATGATCCGTACCGCTCCAGACGTCTTTGGTAAAGGCATCCATCTTTTGGCCACCGGCACCGCCGCTGGTTTTACTTAGGACTTTTAGCGATTCACCTTCCAGCGCGCCGGGAACCTTGCCCGTTTTCGGATCGATGGGAGCGCGCGGACCGCGAAGCGCGACCTGGGTTGGGGTGCCGAGATACGCGACCAGATCGCGGACCTCGTCGGGTTTCAGCGCATCGAGCAGCCGCTCGGGCATTAGCGACTGGTCCGAGAGTTTGCGTTCGTCGATGTCGGCTTTCGCAATCACCACCGTATCGTTGATCGTGCGAATGGTAAGCGCACTATCGGTTTCTTTCTGCACCAGCCCCGATACGATCCGCCCGTCGGCGCAGACCAGAATGGACATGCGATAGTCTTTGCCGAGGACCGCGCTGGGATCGAGGATGTTTTCCAGTATGTAATCGAGATTCACGCGGTTCGAACCGGTGATATCCGGTCCGACTTTC
>CAZFLF010001281.1:0-2334 GCA_964519825.1 uncultured Pirellulaceae bacterium
TTCGCAGGCGCGGCGCCCGTCTGTTGCGGAAGCGAGTTTGGTCCGATCGCCAGACGAAGCGTCTGCCCTAAAAGTGATGTCGCTGGCGGAAAGACGCCAGGTTGGAGACGTAACGCTTGTAACCGCGGATCCGCGATCGTCCAGGCCAGGCGCGCCTGCAACAGCGTCTGACCTAGAGTGTCGGCCAGTTGGCGCTCGTCAAGTTCCCGATGGGTGGCCGCAAGCAATTCACCATGTGCCATCTGAAATAATTGCCGAATCGTCGACTGACGTCGTGTGTCAAGGAGCCGGTCCGCCAGCTCCTGACACCGTGCGCTTAGCTCGCGCATGATTGTTGTCATTGATCGGAATGATCGCCGAGGCATGTTGGTCACTACATCCGATACATTGAGCACAGGCCTCAACCGCGGTACGTCCCGCAAACGACCACGAACGAGACGTTAGCGGTTGAAAAAACGCTGTACCAGCCGCACCGACGCGCAGGCGAACCCGTCCGACAACTTTGTGCCAGGCAAACGCCAGCTTTCCCTTGGAATTCCCCAGCTGCGAGACCACTTGCATAACCTAATGTTGATTGGCCGAGCATACCGCTCGGAAACTTACGAACGAAGGGGAGATCGCAGCCACGGTGTTTGTCCTGACGATGTTCGACTTATCAACGTCGAATCGCCGCGCTGCAGAGAATACGCCAGCGAGCATTCGAATGACGAGGAATCGCCACATGCTTAACATCCTGTTCGTGGACGACGATCCACTGATTCTGTCGGGGCTAAGGCGCTTATTTCGCCGATATGGCGACGAGTGGCAGATGGATTTTGTCACGAGCGGCGAAGACGCACTGGCGCGGCTAGCGCAACGCAACTTCGACGTCGTAGTCACGGATATGCGTATGCCGGGCCTGGACGGCGGCGAGTTATTGCGGAAGGTCCGGGATTTGTATCCCGCCATGATCCGCGTGATCTTGTCGGGTCAGTCTTCGCAAGAGACAGTGTTTCGCACGCTGGGCCCGGCGCATCAGTATCTAACGAAGCCCTGCGATCCAGCGGTGTTGCGTGACGCAGTGCACCGCGCCATCGCGCTGCAAAAGCGACTCGCCGATCCGAAGGTCCAGGGACTCCTGACACAGATTTCGTCCCTGCCCTGTCTTCCGGCAGTGTTTCACGAAGTGGTGGTCGAATTGAACGCCCGTCCGGTGTCGATCGATCGCGTCGTACGAGTGATCACTCACGACGTGGCGTTGACCGCGAAGCTGATGGAGCTTGTAAACTCGTCTTACTTTGCTTTACCACACCGGGTCACTAATCCAACCGACGCCGCTGGGTTGCTTGGCCTGGACATGTTGAAGTCACTGGTGCTGTGTGTGGGCGTGTTCAATCAGTTCAAACAAGAAACTGTGTCCGGATTCTCGCTCGACCAGATGGTCCAGCACAGCATAGAAGTTGGGCAACTCGCCAAGCAACTCACACGTGGCATCCTCGGAGACGAGCAAATCGCCGCCGACGCGCTGCTCGCCGGATTGCTGCACGATGTCGGCAAATTGGCGCTGGCTTCCTGCGAAAGAATTCCGTACGCCGAGGTGCTGCGGTTGGCCCACGAAAAGGACCTGACTCTCTGGCACGCCGAGCGGGCGGTGCTGGGGCTGAGTCATGCGGAAGTGGGTGGATATCTGCTGAGCCGATGGGGTCTGCCACAGACGGTTGTCGAAGCAGTGGCCCTGCACCATGAACCTTCGATTTCCGGCAGCACCCGCTTTGCCGCTCTCACCGCGGTTCATGTGGCCAATGGAATCATGCACAACCGCACGCCAAAATGGCTGCAAGGGACGTCGAGACGCATCGACGATCAATACCTGGCATCTCTGGACCTACAACAACTCGTCACCCAGTGGATCGCCGATGAATCGCAGCTCGAAGCGGAGTTGATCGAAGGCTGATCAACAGAAAAGTCTGAATCAGTTGCGAGTGTCCGCAGTATCCGTCTTCCAGTCCAACGCAACATCCAGTGCGACCGCCGAATGCGTCATGGCTCCGACGCTGATGCGGTCCACGCCGGTCTCGGCCACGATGCGGATCGTGTCCAAAGTCACGCCGCCCGAAGCCTCCAACTCGGTGCTCAGGCCCGCCGCATCGCGCAGTCGGACTGCGGATCGCAGTTGCGCGGGGGTCATATTGTCGAGCAGGATGATATCGGGACAAAGGGGCAACACGGCGGTGAACTGTTCGAGCGTGTCGACTTCAATTTCGATCGGGATGTGATCGGTTCCCTGGTTCAGATGGAATTGACCCAGGAACTCGCGTGCCTTGATCACGGCTTCCGCTGGGGACAAAACCGAGC
>CAZFLF010001282.1:0-2333 GCA_964519825.1 uncultured Pirellulaceae bacterium
TACGGTCTCCCGTCGATGTTCCAGCATTACGATTTGGGCATCTCGTTCAAGCCATCGGACATGACCGTCGCGATCCTGGCGTTCGGGCTCAATTACGCGGCTTACGAGGCGGAGATTTATCGGTCCGGAATCTCCTCGGTTCCGGTGGGTCAATGGGAGGCCGCGGCGTCGCTCGGCATGTCGTCATCGCTGACATTCCGACGCATCATCCTGCCGCAAGCGCTACGGGTCATGATCCCGCCCATGACCAACGACTTCGTCGCCTTGTTCAAAGACACGAGCCTCGTCAGCGTGATCGCGATCGTGGAGTTAACCAAGCAGTACCAGATTCTGGCGAAATCCAGTCTGAAGTACATGGAGATTGGGTTTGTCACCGCGCTGTTGTACCTGGCCATGTCCGTGCCGCTGGGACATTTGGCACGGTACTTGGAACAGAAATGGGGGAAGGCGGAATGACCGTCCCACAAGGCGTCGAGTTTCGCGGCGTCACGAAGCGTTACGGGGCGCGCGTGATCTTGAATCAGATCAGCGTCGTGTTTCAACCTGGCGAGATCGTGGCGCTGATCGGGCCCAGCGGCGGCGGAAAGTCGACGCTGCTGCGTTGCATAAACGGCTTAAGTCGCTTCGAGGAGGGAGAAGTCGTTATCGGTCCTCATACGCTGACGCCCGATTCGACCGGAGAGCAGATTGCCGCCGTGCGCCGCGCGTTCGGAATGATTTTCCAAGACTTTCAGTTGTTCCCGCATCTGACGGCACTGCAAAACGTCATGGAAGCCCCGCTGCGCGTCCTGCGGCAACCAGTCGCGATAGTGCGCGAGCGCTCGCAGCAGCTGCTCGACCGCATGGGACTGAGTCATCGGCTCGAGGCGCTTCCCAAACAGCTCTCCGGTGGACAAAAGCAGCGAGTCGCCATTGCGCGGGCGCTGGCGATGGAGCCCCGCGGGTTGCTGTGTGACGAAATCACGAGCGCCCTTGACCCGGAGTTGAAGGGGGAAGTGCTCGAAGTCATCACCGACCTGAAACGGGACGGCCTGACCGTGATCATGGTGACTCACGAGATTCATTTCGCTCGCCGCGCGGCGGACCGCGTGGTGGTGCTCGCCGACGGCGGCATCGTCGAGCATGGTCCGCCGGGTGATGTCATCGACAACCCACAAACTCCCCGCACACAGCGCTTCTTAAGCCAGGTGTTGGGGTAATCGCGAATACTCTGGAGAAAGCGCGGATCCGTTTTGCAAATCCCCAGCGGGTTGTCGGTCAGTAGACATCACGCAGTCGAACTGCCCGAGTTGAATTTGCCACAGTCAAGAAATGCAGCGAGCTCGGTCGTGGTGGGCGACCGAGCTCGCGACGTGTCAGGGCCCGCTTGGTCGGACTGCGGGGCGAGCTGGTGGAGTGCTCGTGGCCGACGAAAACGGGCTGGTGGCAGGGCGAGGATGAATGACCAGCTTTCACTGGCAGGATTAACCATCGTCTCGTGGACTTCCGTGAAACCACGATTTTCGCACCGGTCAGTACAGTTCCAAAGGAAGACAGGGTTCCGCTAGCCGCTAGAGATTGACAAACTTGCTCACATTGGTCATTGGTCATTGGTCATTGGGATTTGGACATTGGAATTAACGCCACTTATCGCACGAGGCCGTACTAGTGAGAATGTCCAAATCCCAATGACCAATGACCAATCAATGACCAATCAAGGAGGGTTGTTGTTGAGATCGATCACTCCATTCCATCCCGCGGGTGGATGGCGATGATGTTGCGCGATAAACACCGTCAGGAAGTCTTTGACCCGGTCTTCGGCGGGCACGAGGTGCAGTAAGGAGAATGACTGTTCGAAATCACCTGCGTTGAGCGCGTCCAGTGCCTGCTCGTAGAGGGCAATGTGTTCGTTGGTCACTGACGAAGCGGCTTCGGACGGCAGAAGCTGGCCGACCATCAGGGATGAATCAAGTCCACGCGGCCGGACATGAGCTACCCGGCGGACGCGAGCCAACCCCGGTGAGAGGTTGTCTCGAACGGTCTGCGCGGTCTGCTCATCGATCAGAATAGGTGCGCGCAGCAGTTTCGTCAGGTCTTGGAGTCGTGCCGCCAAATTGACAACGGGGCCGAACACCGTGATCTTCACTTGTTCGGTCGTGCCGATCTTACCGGCAACCGCGCGACCCGTGGCGATCCCGATTCCAATCCGAAAGTCTGCTAGAGGATGTTCGGCCTGGCTCGCCGCGTTCACAAAGTCAGCGCTGATCGCCAATGCCGCCTGGCAAGCGCGCTGGACTCGGTCAGGTTGATCGAACGGCCAGCCCCAGAAGCCCATGGCGGCGTCACCGTGAAAG
>CAZFLF010001283.1:0-2327 GCA_964519825.1 uncultured Pirellulaceae bacterium
GGACTGCTGGGTGAGTGCCGGCTTATAGTCGAAGAGATCGACATGCGAAGGCCCGCCGTTCATGCACAGGAAAATGACCCGTTTAGCCCGCGCAGGAAAGTGCGGCTGTCTAAGTCCACCGGCAGCGCTCTGGGAAATAGATTGGGTCTCTTTCGCGGCTACTTCGTGAGCCAGGTTCGCAAAAGCCAAGTATCCAAATCCGGACGCCAGCGACTTCAGCGCCAGCCGGCGGGAAATCCCGAACAACTCACGGCGAGGAGCCGAGGTAAATGACATAACGGACGAATCCTCAATCTAAGTTTCTGAATTCGGCGGTCGAAAGAAGTGCTTGACAATAGCTGACAAGGACCTGGTGGCGCCGTTGATCGTCGTCCGGCCCCAGCTTCATGGCCTTTTCAAAATAACTCTTGGCGACATTTGCTTCGATAGGATCAGGAGCGCGGCTGAAGCAGAGCATAAACGCGTTACGGATGCGCTCTTCGTCGTTATCGACTCCACTCGCCAATCGGCCCGCCAGCGCAGCGGCCCTGGCCTGCACGAATGGGCTATTCATGAGATATAGCGCCTGGACGGGTACGTTCGTCGTGTCGCGGTCTCCGGTGACCAAGCTCGGTTCGGCAAAATCAAATAGGTCCAGAACGTCAGGCAAACGGTCGCGAAGAACCGGCAGGTAAATCGACCGATGCAGTGAGCCGTCGAGATCGCCAGGAATGCGGTTGTCCAAGCCCACCAGGGAGATTGGCCGATCGCCGATCAGCCGAGCCACCAGGGACCCAGGAGGTCGAGTTGTGTCCAGTTCTCCAGCGACAACAAGCATGGCATCGCGAATGGCCTCCGCGTCGAGCCGGCGCTTTTCCGCGCGCCATACGAGGCGGTTGTCCGGATCAGCTCGGAACGATTTTTCATCGTAGGTCGAAGACTGACGGTAGGTGCGGGAAAGAACGATCTCGCGGATAAGTCGTTTGACCGACCAACCGTCGCTGACAAACCGCAAGGCGAGATGATCAAGCAATTCCGGGTGACTCGGTTGTTCGCCGCTGAATCCGAAATTGTCCACGCTGCGCACAATCCCCGTTCCAAACAAGTAATGCCAGACACGATTGGCCATAACACGGGCTGTCAGTGGATGGTCCGGATGGGTAAGCCACTGCGCTAACTCGAGTCGACCGCTTTGATTGGCGGGAACTTCGGGTGATTTTTCGAGAGCGACGACGCGGGGAAAGCCGCGAGGCACAGGTTGGCCTGGACGACCGACGTCACCGCGCGCCAAGAGCGGGGCATCCATGATCTTTTCGCGATCCAGGACTCCCATCGTTAGCGGCAACGGTTGCCCCAACTCGTCGACCATTTCCAGCTGTCCTTCGATCGAGCCCGATCGCCAAAAAATTCGCAGCGCGTCTCGAAGGGTCGTCACTTTTTCTTGCTTGAGCGCCACAAGTTCAGCTTTCAGGCTCGCAACCTGAGTCGCCGGGATGGCTTTATGCAAGATCAGTTGTCCCTCCAGACGCGGCAGAGGCAGTGGATCGCCCCCCACTTGGTTCGCTGGCGATACCATCGTGCCAAAGTAAGTCTTGGTGCTCGCAAATAGGCCAGCCAGCGCGTAATAGTCTTCCATCAGGAACGGGTCGAACTTGTGGTCGTGACAGCGGGCGCACGCTACCGAGTTCGCCATGACGGCCCGCGTCACCGTATCGATCTGTTCGTCGACGATGTCAGCGGCGAACTGCAGTTTATTGGCTTCGTCGAGATTTTTGGGCCCAACAGCCAGGAACCCGGTGGCGATCAACAGCCGAGCCCGTTCCGCGTCGCTGTCGTACGGGAGCAGATCGCCAGCGATTTGCTCGACGAGAAACCGATCGAACGGTTTATCCACATTCAGGCAATCAATGACGTAATCCCGGTATCGCCAGGCATACGGAAACGAAATATTCGCCGCCTTGCCGCTCGATTCCGCGAAACGGGCTACATCGAGCCAGTGTCGGGCCCAGCACTCGCTAAACTGCTTCGAACCTAGTAATGAATCGACTTCTGCTTCCAGGGCCACGTCGAGGCCATCGGAGTCGATTCGCTTAAGGAAATCACTGATCGCCGCGAGTGATGGAGGTAAACCAACGATATCGAAATGGAGGCGTCGGAGTAGTGTCGCTGGATCGGCATCGGGCGAGGGTGCGAGTCCAGCCGATTCCAATTTCGCCAGGATAAAGTGGTCGAGATCCCGCTTGGCCCAAGACGGGTTTCGAGTACTTGGTCGCTCATGTTGAGCGGGCTTTTGAAATGCCCAGAAGCGTCGACCCGCTTCGATATCCATTGGCGGACTACGCGACGGC
>CAZFLF010001284.1:0-2325 GCA_964519825.1 uncultured Pirellulaceae bacterium
CACTAGGTACGTTATTCTCCATCCAAAACTCAGTGGCAGCGAACGCCAGAAGGGAGCTAGTTGTGCCGCGGTTCGTGATTCTGCGCCATGACCCATCGCCCACCAGCGAACGATCGCTCCACTGGGATTTCATGCTGGAAGCCGGCGAATCCTTACTGACTTGGGCGTTGGAGTGCGAGCCGGTTTACGACGCACCGATCGGTGCCAGCCAACTCGCCGATCATAGACTCGATTATCTTTACAATGAGGGACCACTGTCCGGCGATCGCGGCACGGTGAGTCGCTGGGATGTGGGAGAATTCGCCTGGCAAAAGCAGACCGATTGCGAATTGGTGATCGCCATCCGTGGTGGTGTCCTGCGCGGACAAGTTCGTCTCACCCGTTTAGCATCCGATCATCACCGGTGGGTGGTTTCGTTCGTGCCGGAACTGTCCGCCGATGGACGGTGAACGACCGACGGCGGTTCCAATTGCGGTTCGCCAGTCGGGTCCACCACCGGGTTTGTACTTCCGGACAATCGTAAAACTCCGGATTCAATCGCGACCGATTCCAGCGTCAGCATCTGTTCAGGCTTGACATTCGACTGGGCGGGAATCTCCACCAGTGCCACGGGGTCGCCATCGGATTGACTCCACCGAACGACGAGATCAGTGCGCTGAATTCCCTCGCGGACCTTCTCCAGCCAGCCACTTATTGGAATTGGCAACGCACCAGCCCGCACCTCACGAATGCGGACCGCCACCGTATTGGGCGTATCCGCGAGCTGGATTTCCAGTGCAAAGGACAAAACCGACGACACCGACTTGTCACGGTATCGGGCAGCGACTCGTAGCACCCCATCTTCGATCGCAACGCGCGGCTCTTCTACTCCGACTGGCAACACCTTAGGGAATTTTTCCGGCAGGTCCGCTGCAAGCCAACCGTTCAATTGTTCTGCTGTGAAGCTGGCGTGCCATTCTCCGGATTCGCGAGTGTCGTTACGGAGTTCCAGAACTTCGTGCTCAAACTCGTCGCCAATTTCCGCTTGCCGCGTCGGTTCAATTAATAACGCCCGCTGGTAGAACGTGGGCTCGTGGCGGGCGGCCTGATAGAGCATCCACCCCGCAGTTGCCGCTATCGCAACCAACACGGCTATCGAAACAAACGCCCAGCGAATTACTTTGCGCATCGGATCCCGTCTCGACGAATGATGGTACCCGCCCGGCCGCGCGGATCGTAGTTTTGACGGGCAATCTGGTCAATGCAAATGAGCCGGCAAACTTGCGAATGGGTCAAAAGCGACTGTTTGTGAATCTCTGCGGCGGATCTTCGCGCTATGCCGGCCAACGGCAAAGCAACTCCATCGATCAAGATTTTGCTTGCCGTGCGAACGCTGTGCCAGTGGCGGGAATGAGTTTTAGCTGGTTCCTTGGATTTGAGTTGGACCGTCGCGGCATCAGTCCGTATGCTTCCGAACCACTCCGCGACTGGCAGGTGCGCAGCTGGCAGGTGCGCAGCTTTCCAGCCTTGACCAATCGATATGCACGGAATCTGAGCAGTTTGAAGTTCGTTGCAGTTGGCCCAAACCGTCTGCCGAATGGTAAGAAGAGATCGCTGTTTTCGGGCGAAAGGAATCGCTCGTTCCAGGGTAATGAATAGCTATGGTATTAGGCCGCAATGGATTGCGTGACGAACGACGTCGGCGTGCGCTGATCGATGAAACGTTGCACGGTGGCGCAGAGAACGCTAGCGACGTCGCGTCACCCGGCGACGAGGCGACATCACGCGCCCGCGCAAAGGCTTATTCCGAAGCCGCCCGCGTCGCACATCATGCCCCGATCTCGGTTTGCATTCCCAAGCGACCACTTTCGCTGTGGGGATTGTTTCTCGTGGGGGGCGGTTTGATTGCCGGGATTGAAGCCCTGCACGCCAAGCTGTTCCTCCAAGTGACTCCGAAGTTGCAAGTCAGCCTGACGGCGCTCGACGTCACCGCTCGCGGCAGTCTCGCGAGCTGGTTTGCGGCGGTCGTGTTGTGCTGTAGCGCAATGGCTTGCGTGCTGGTTTACTTGATTCGCCGTCATCGAACGGACGACTATCGTGGTCGCTATCGCTGGTGGCTGTGGCTCGCGCCACTGCTGCTCATCCTGAGCGTGAACGCGGGAACGGGTCTGCATCATGTACTCAGCGGTCTATTGACGGCGTGGAGCGGCGTGGAGATCGCGGTCGGCGGCAAAGGTTGGTGGCTGCTCGCCTATGGAGCGGTATTCCTGCCCATCGTCGTGCAACTGGCGATTGAGTTGTGCTCCAGCAGATTGGCGACGGCGTTCTTTTGCGGAACGATCACGG
>CAZFLF010001285.1:0-2317 GCA_964519825.1 uncultured Pirellulaceae bacterium
ACCGGCTGTGCGAATTCTCGCGCGTCGAGCCAACCAAGATCACACCTCACTGGTGTTTCTGCGACATCATTCACAATAACCCGAAGCTGACGCAGCGATGACGAATAGCAAGCAGCGAAAAGGATGAGATCGGGTCCAGATTCAAACGGCAACGAGAATTCGGCAATCAGTCTGTTTCGCTTTAAGAGCTTAAAAACGAACGATGCGGGGGTTGCAATACAACGGATCTCGATTTCGCTGATTTCTGACGCAAGTGTCGCAAGTGGGGCAACGCCGGCCAATTCTGCTACTCGCAAGCACCGCACAATCAGCGTTACATCACCATATCCATTTTTGCGCCTTGCTCGTTGATAGTTCAGCGCTTTTTCGCAATGGTCAAGAATTCGCTCACCTATTTTCAGTGTTAACTCAGCATCAAAAGCTAAAACTGGCGTGTACGGTTGCGCGCCATTGAAGAAAAGGCTTTGCAGCCGCCGAATGTTTGGTTCGACTCCCTCATCCTCGTGTGCACTCCCCATCTGTTGTGCGATAGCCTTTATCAAGTATTCGTGTGTGATTGGGGCACCACTAAACGATGACAGGTGTACGGCTTCGTACTCCTTTATGATCTCTCGCAGAGAATGCAATTCAGGCGATATCCCGGGTGGTGCAACGCCTGGGCGGTTTAGTGGGATCGTGGCAAACCGGACACCCACATTAATCGGGTGATCTCTGCTCAATGAGAAGGCAGCTTCAAGAAGGACTGTGTCGGAGACATTGAGTTCATTTGCGAGACGCCAGAGCAGGCCATCGGTTCCAGACGAGTGGCAAACGAGGGTACGGAGTTCTGCCGAAATTGACTTCAAGTGAGCGGGATCTCCCCTGAGCCCATGGAGACCCTCCCGAAGCAGAAACTGATGGTGATCTAAATCGCGGATTTTCTCTTCGAGTGATTTTGGTATTCGTGGTTGTTGTGCCATGCGGGAACCTTGCTGCCTCAAGTTCTTCCCAAACGAGTTGGACACTGTTTCGGCGTTGCGGGTTCGCAGGGAGTCTTTATGCATTTCGCATTCTCAGATGATCACCGCCTGACAAGTCCTCATGAACTCCAATTCGCGTCAATGTTGACGCCATTACGCATCCGACTGTCCCCAGACGAATAGATCGTGTGTTGGACTGAGCCAACTCCGCGGTGGATGTGCCCCTGCGGATTCGATTGCCCGCCAAGTCTTTCGTCGCGCAGCATACCAGCTCACGAATGCCGGCGGCAACTTGTTCGGACGCTGCGGAACGGTCCCGAAGAGCAGGACTCGTGCGGGCTGTCACGCTGCAACTCTCGATATGGGGCCCGTGGCAGCTACTCAGGTGGGGTTCACACCCGCTGGTCTACAAGTCATTTCCAGTACGGACGTGGAATCGTTTTTTTGTTATGCCACGTGCAGTGAATCCTACCTATCCACGCGATCCGCGAAGCAAATGTTCGATATCTTCTGCATGAGAGTCAACGATTCAATTGCCACATCGTCGTTGAGAGTGACGCGATCACTGAATGCTTTTGTTTCGTTGAGTATGTCGCGTTGGACATTGGGGTGCTGCCGGGCGGCACCCGCTGCGTGCGAATCGCCGGAGATTTTCGCGGTCAAGGACAATGTCTGCAGAGTGCGTGCGGACAGTTCACCGTAGCTTTTCGGCGGTTCCTGTTCGCAGAACTTCGAGGTCTCCCTAAGAATTAATTCGGCGAATGCTCCCCCGCATCGTTGCGCGACCACGGCGGCGTGGGAACGCGCGGACTGAGTCATCGTCAGCCAGAAGCTGGCCACCATTAGATCATCATGTGACGTCTTGCCCATTCTGCGATTCCGAGCGGTTTCTGTGGACTAACGAATTGGTTTTTTGTCCGGCCAGGGCAACGCCGGATTTGCTTGGGTACAGTCAGGCCGGATGGGAAACCGCGGTGAACGAACCGCGGAGCTGAGGAGATTATGCAGTTTCAATCGGCCAGGCGGCGCACGGGCGCGATTGCAAGGGTGGACATTGAACGCCGCAATGAAAACCGGCAATGGGATCGATTGGACGATTTGGCCTACGTCGTTCGGTGTTGTCGACCCGACAAATGGCACGAGGCTCGACACGCCGCAAGCTGTGCCAACATCGGTGGCTTGTTGACACGCATTGTTCCCGACTCGGGAGTGCGGGCTGACGTCCCTCATCTTCGCCCGGTGACTTCTACGCACTGGCCGCCCCAGCCGTCTCAATGGGCTTCTTGAACACAGAATTGCAGGCTCGGCTGCGCGAGCTTCAATCCTAAAGAGTTTAGGCGCCTTTACGCTTGGGCTTC
>CAZFLF010001286.1:0-2310 GCA_964519825.1 uncultured Pirellulaceae bacterium
CAACTAAGGCGTCGTTTGATAGCAGTCCGTGCTGCTGGCTCAGATTCGCTGCGGATAAGACATGCCGAACAAAAACCGGCATTACCCGTTCGTATCGACGAAGACCGCCGTTCCAGTGGCGATGTTCCCAAATTTCATTGCGACTCCAACACCCCGGCTTCTGGATTAAGGCCGATTTTGCGAACGACTTCGGGATCGCCCTTCCACCCGATGATACCGTAGCTGCGGCGAGCCACGGTTGTCTCTTCCTGCACAACGATCTTCACTCGTTGGTGTTCCTCCAGCGGGAGCGGATGGTCAGGTTTAAGCGTGCCGTTCTCGTAAACGGCTTCAATTTCAAATGACATACCTTGCCCTCCAAAGCTCAGGTGCCAACACTTTCCAATTGTACGTTAATGGGCATGTGAATAGGCATTTCGATAGAGATTCTTCGCACGACATACCCTATGCTGAGTTGCAACGAGGATTAGCTTGGAAACCGAGGTGCTCCATGAAGTGGCAAGAACGAATTGAAATCAACCCGCAAGTGTTGGTGGGGAAGCCAGTGATCAAAGGGACGCGCATCGCCGTCGAGTTTGTTATTGACCTGATGGGACGCGGTTGGTCGGTCGAGCGAATCCTGCGCGAGTACGACCACTTGACCGCGGAAGACATCCAAGCGTGCTTAAGCTACGCGAGTGAAACACTGAAGTCCGAGCGCGTGTATCTCGTCCCGACTTGAAAGGGACCACCGTGCGGCTTCTCGCCAACGAAAACATGCCTGGAAGCGTGGTGGCGCGTTTGCGCCAGAACGGCCACGACGTGCTGGCCGTGAAAGAGTCGCTGCGCGGTGCAAAGGACATCGATATCCTGGCTCGCGCGCAGGCCGAATCGCGTGTGCTCATTTCACAGGACAAAGACTTCGGCGAACTCGCGTTCCGCAGCGGATTGCCGGCGCAGTGCGGCGTGATCTTGTTCCGACTCGACGGAGACGACCCGGACGACGACCTTCAGCGAATGGTCGAGGCGGTTGAAAGTCGCACCGATTGGACCGGCACGTTCGCCGTAGTGGATGAGTTTCGCATTCGACTGCGACCGTTGCCATGACCAAGCTCTTCGTGAATCCGTGGCGTGAGTCGTTTCTCGATAACGTCCAGCAGGCCAGCGCCTGTTGCATGCCGGCGCCGACGCTGTTGTTATTGTCTTTGGCCTCGATCAAACCGATCGGCAGGTTGGGCTTGAAGTAGAGAACGTAGTCGGCGAACTTCCTCTCGCCACGTTTGACGGTCTTGCCCCGGACCATCACGCGGCCGTTGGTGAAATAGACCTGCTCTCGGATTTGCGTGTGGATATCCCAACCGGCTTGAGCGACGGCCGGGGTGATGAACTTCGTGCAAATGTCGCGTTCGCTGAGCGATTTCTTGTCGAGGTCCACCATGCGTTTGTCCGTCCACAATTCGGGCTGCAGACTCATATCCGTCGTTAGGATTGCTTGCTAACTAGCACCGACGCAACATGAGTCCGGCAATCAGACAGCCGATCGGATCGTGAAGCAACAAGGCAGCAACGAACGATATGGCCAGTGGGAGATAATCGAATGGACTTTGCCAGGCTTCAGCGCGCGACGACTTCATCATCACGCCCCAAGTATTACGATCCCGAGCAAGCCACCCAGAACAAATCCGTTTGCACCAGCTTCATCTGTGCCAAAACAGAAGTGGGCCACCGCAGCACCAATCGTCCCACCCAGACAAATCCAGCCTGCCGAACTAAAGCGCATAATGGTTAGAGATAGGCCAATCCCGGCGGTAACAAACATCGTCCCGCCAATCGTGAACCGCCACCGCGTCGCCTTGTTGTCAGCACATGACATTTCGGCATCTTAACGAGAAGGGCGATTCCATCAAACCGCGAGAGCGACTTGGGCCAGCAATTCTTCGAGCGACAAAACCTGGGTCGTGTCTGGTGCACGCGCCACAGGGCTCGCATGCATTGTGCTCAGAACCTCCCGATTCTTCCCCGAAGAAGACGACAACAGGACGGTGCGGGAAGCTTATGCGGATGACAACATCAAGTTGAATGAATTTCTCTACCGGCGCGTTGATATCGAAGACGTCGTCAACGCGCACTTGTTGGCCGCTCAACACGCGCCATCGGTTGGTTTCCGCCGATATATCGTCAGCGCGACTACACCCTTTTCTGTTGCCGACTTGCCGGACTTGCGCGCGGATGCTCCACAGGTAGTACGGAGAAAGGTACCTGAGTACGAGGCAGATTACGCGCGCCGTGGCTGGAAAATGCTTCCCAGCATCGATCGCGTTTATGTCAACG
>CAZFLF010001287.1:0-2309 GCA_964519825.1 uncultured Pirellulaceae bacterium
GGTGATGGAGGACGATGAGGCCTGAGCGTCACCCGAGACGCTGGCGGTGCACGATCGGCGGGCAACGGATGAGGGGACCCCTACGCCGTTGACGGACGCGTCTGTGACACCGCCTGCGCAACCGGATTACACGCTCGATCAGAAGCTCAAGCCTCGCGGCTCGTTGTTTATCGAACTCTACAATCCTTGGTCGGCCGACGGGCAACGACCGGCAGAGCTATACGGCAAAGCGCTTCCTGGTCCGAACCAACCCGAAGGCGTGATGCTCAATCGACTGAGCGTTGTGGGAGTAACAGATTCGTTCGGACAATTCAAGCGCTCGCCCGTCTGGCGTGTGACTGTGCTTCGCGACCCGATCAACGGTCAACTGACCAATCAAGTGATCGACATCACGCAACTGAATGCTCCGAGCGGGGCCGACGAGGTAGAAGCGTATGCGACGCAGTTTCTGGCGACCGATCCAGACGGTTTTGGCATCAACATGGACCAGCACGCCGAGCGGTTCGTCTATTTTACGAGCGGCGAAGATTACACGACGGCGGCGCCAGCATTTGAAAGCGACCCCAACCGTGCCGACGACAACGTCATCGTTCGTACCATCACCCCCACCGCGGCCGATTACGAACAAGTCGGCGTATCGCTTATGCCAACAATGAAAAACCTTAGGGTTCGTGTGCCTCCCTTGCCATACCGTAACGCGCAGAATCCCACTCCCCCACCGCCGCGCCAACCATATCCGATGGCCCGGCGATACTTCATCGCTCGAACGGAGCGCGTGCGGAGCGCTCCGCCGGGAAACGACAAGGACGTGCCGATCGCTCCCATCTTGCCGGGCCGCTACGCCGTGATCGGGCCGTCCGGCGTGCAACTCAATGGGACGGGTGCTAATCCGAGCCTTCCGTTGGATGGCGGAACTACCCAGCGATATGTTTCGCAGCTTAGCCGAGTGATCAGCACTGCTGCGACCGAAAACGTGCAGCATCTCCGCGCGATTGAGAATTCGCGCCGGCTTGAGCTGTGGCCGCTAATCGATCCGCAAATATCGCAAGTGCTGGTTGCAGAAAATGGCGGACCGGAGTTTGTGCGCGGGCTCGGCCCAAACCCGATCAACGTGACCGATCTTGAGCTGGACGGAAATCCGACGAACACGCTGCCCGCCAACATGCTCATTGATCCTGCGGTTGCGATTCCGGTCGAAGACCTTAACATCAGCGAGCCTGTGGAAGGCTATCCGAGTCGACGGTACAAGGAATTGTACATGGATAAGATTGGCGGCTCGTTCCCCGACGCGACGCTCGATCTCAATGGGCAGGGAGAACTCCAATTCCGTACCGCGTTTGACATCCCACTGGATCTGGCTTTTGAGCTGGTTGGCAATCGGACGACGCAAAACTATCGCTCCATCCATTTGCAGCGATTGGCGAATCCAATGCTGCCTTGGAATCCGCTTCCCTACGATGATTCGGGCGCGCTAAATCCATTGCATCAGGCAAATCTGCCCGTTAATCCATATTTGACCATCGATTCCCAGAGTGTGGACCTGACAGCATTTAACGGCGCAAGCACTGCCGAGCGCGACAAACTGCCAACCGAAGCGGCAACACGAGATACGCGGCTCGGTCGTGAAATTTCCGACGACACATACTTCCAAAGCGACTTTTTTGCGCCTCTCCCTGCTGGTTCATTGATCGATGCTCCTGACCATGTGTTGTGGGCGCTGATTTATATCTTTAAGAAAGAAGGCATCATCCCCGCCGCCCAGGCATATACTCCGGCCCAGATGCGGACGCAGGCAGGGGATCCATTGAGCCCAATCCACGGCTACTTAGCCGAACTCGAGAGAAGACGGGAAATCAGCCTACAGGACGAGTCGAGACGGACCACATTGCTAGACGATTCTCGAATGGATGAACACAATCGCGATTGGGGCGGCGAATGGGGTTGGCACTTGTTTCGCCGAACGCTGCCCGATGATCCGTTTAATCCCGAGGCATCGAAACGCGGAGGTACCATCGGCGACTTTCGCCAGCGATTTCACCTGAAGTCGCTGGAGCGCGGGTCGCACGACTCGATTTACTATAAGTACACGGCGGCATTTCCGGAAGGTTGGTGGTACGACACCAACTGGGAGCCGCGTGTGCTATGGAAGCAAGAACGCCCCAACGTCATGCTCTTTCTCAAAGGTGCTGCAACCACGCAAACGGTTCGGGCCACGGACCTGGTGAACGCCAAGAGCAAACGCGTGCTGGCCGGCGGAAATTCGATTGAAGCGAACGCGAATCCTATGACCGATTCCGATCCGGACGACG
>CAZFLF010001288.1:0-2304 GCA_964519825.1 uncultured Pirellulaceae bacterium
CAAACGGCGGGACAACAATGTACTCGGTGGTGTGTAGGGATGGCGAAAACGTGGGACGGAATCGTCGCACGGCGCGAATCGCCGGGTGGAGATCAGGTTGTTCATGTTGGCACCTGCGACGCTTCCATCCTTCGCCGACGTGATGCGGAGTGCAACACGTTTCCCTTCGGCCGCACGACTGAATTAGTACGCTAGTCCACCGCGGACCATCAACGTGTCCGTGAGCTCGCGGTTCGCCAGTTCGTTATGGGCGAAGACCAATTCGCGGTCGAACACATACGCGGTTTCGACAAATCCTTGCAGACCGAATTGATGAGTCCATTCCAAACCACCACCGACTCGGATGTCATTCATGTCCATGCGGCGATCGACGGCTGCCTCGCCAATGGTCCACGATCCACCGCCGTACTCGCCGTTCAAATAGAACCAGATATCGGTGTTGCCGATGGTGGTCAGATAACGAGCCAGTTTTGGCCGCGGAAAGTAGATGTCCCACCGCGTCTGTGGATTGGGTGTCCACACGACGCCTCCCGCCGGCAGCAGCTTGATGTCGACTCGATCCAAATACGTGGCACCCAGTTTAAGCGTGATGGTTGGCGTCAGCGTCAGCACTCCCAAGCCGGTGCCTTGGATACGAACACTGTCTGCCGTGAAGCCTTCAAAATCGGTGTACACACCAATGCTTGTCTCGAGGTCGAGCCAGAATTGAGGCGCGATGTGAGGTTGCCAGCCGAACCCAAGGCTCGCGGCATAGACCTGGGGCGGTGTCCCAAATGGTCCTGGCGCCGGAGAATCTGTCGGAAATTCACCCCGAACCGTCTCTGGACCGTCCCACCAGTTGACGGCGAAAACAGGTGAAACCTGCAATGGCTGACTGCTCCAGAGGAAATTTGGAAAGTTGACGGTGGTGCCAATCTCCGTTTCATCCACCCCCATCTCGCGCCGACCCTCGCCTCCCATCAGCCAAGTGTGCCTGACGCGCAGATCCTGAAACAATCGCAGATAGCGCCCCTCTTGTGGCTGCGGCCACTGCCAATTGGGACTACAGCCGGGAGCCATTCCATTTGGAAACAACACTGACGGTTGCTGTTGATACGCGGGTGGGTAACCGGTATTGGGAAAGGCCGACCCTGGCGATGCCACCGAGGGATCGGTCCAGGTGGGCCAATTGGGTGTCGGATTTGCCGAACTGTAAGGAGCTACTGCGGATGAACCGAAGGCTCCCGGTTGTGAAGCCGGTGTGCCAAACGTCGGGCGAGGCGCCGGATTGGTCGGGGAACCGCCAAACAGAGTCGGTGGTGATGATGCCGCGTTAGGCCCTGTGGCATAGGGATCAAAGGTTGGTGCGCCGATCGTTGCCGAGCCGAACCCCGGAGCCGTCGAACTGGGCGCGAGTCCGCCGCCAATCGAGTTGCCCTGGGGCTGTGTTTGCGGTGCAGTTGGGAATCGGATTGGGGCCTGCGCGCGTGCCTGCCCGATTGGCATCCACAGGGCCAACATTCCGATCGCGATAATCCTGCACGAGAATCTGAGCACGAGTGACTCAAGCCGTGACTGGCAAAGTGTCGATAACCAGCGCTTTCGAAGAGGGGGGCTGAATACCAAACTGCCGGGCTCCGGGTCAAGAGCGGTTCTGTAAACCGCGATGCCAGCAGTGCCGGTAAAACGTCGCGAAAAAGCGTCGATTCCGCTGCTCTGACGTAGAGTCTCCGTCGTAACGTAGCTCGCGCACTCGATGGGACGTATGGGACGAATAGGTCGTATAGGACCTATTTGTCCCGCTTTGCTTTCGTTCAAGCTTCGTCACAGCTTGACGGCTACGGGGCGCGTTTTTGCCTGCTCGATCGGCATGATCGATTCGGTGCACTGCCACTTCGTGGTGGAGTCGTCCATTTTTTGCCGCCGCCAGGATGTCCCTTGCGCCCACACCTTGGCTAAGATGGAACGGTCGCTCAATGATGATGACTATCCCGGACCGCAAACGAAGCTCGGACAGCTTGATGAACCCTACCTCTTTCGCACAACCCGTTGGACGACGCGATCATTCGGCTCGCAACCAGATCGTTGCGTTCATAGTTTTTGGACTCCTCCTGACCGGTGCCGTGCTTCTGTTCAGCACCTTCTACTACGGGCGAATAACGGGGGAAGAATTTTCGCCCGACAATTTCACTCGTCGCCGATTTAGTTACTATCAAGTCCCCTTCATCGGCATTCAGGTTTCTCCCATCTTTCGCGAAGACGGCACCAATCCTTTGGAGAGTTTTCTGACCAGCGAAAAAATTGTCACCGAAATCAAGACTACAG
>CAZFLF010001289.1:0-2296 GCA_964519825.1 uncultured Pirellulaceae bacterium
CTCCGAGACGCGCACCCTAGCAGCTCTCCTCCGTCTCTATTGGTTATTTCCGTGAGCTACAGCCAACAGCTCGCGCAGATGAACCTCAACGCAGGCAGGCAATACGTCAATGTTGTAACCTCCCTCGAGGACGCTCACGATCTTGCCGCCAGCGTGGACCTGAGCGACGCGCAAGACGGATTGGCTGAGGGATGTAAAATCTTCGGTCTCCAGTCCCAACGACCCGATCGGATCGAGCCGATGCGCGTCGAAACCCGCGCTGATCAAAACTAATTGCGGCCGTATGCGATCCGCAAACTTTTCCAGCTCGTTGGTAAACAGCGCCAGGTAATCCTGCCGGGAAGTACCGAATCGAACCGGCAAGTTCAGTTTCGTCCCTTTCGCTGAGCCCACACCAACTTCGTCGCGGTCCCCCGTACCCGGGTAGAACGGGAAGCGGTGAATCGACAGGAAGGCGACTTGCGGGTCCTGCCAGAACATGTCCTGCGTGCCGTTGCCGTGATGGACATCCCAATCGACGATGAGCACGCGATCCAATCCGAATTCTCGCGTGGCGACTCGCGCGCCGGCGGCGATGTTGTTGAACAAGCAGAATCCCATTGCCGATTTTTCCAGGGCGTGATGTCCTGGGGGACGGACCAGGCACAGCGCCTGATTGTCTTCGCCACGCAGCACCCGTTCGACGGCGTCACAGACCGCTCCGGCCGCACGCAGCGCCACATCGTAGGATCGCGGGGAGACGATTGTATCCGCTTCGATATGTCCGCCGTGTTTCTGCGCGAATTCGTTAATTTCCGCGACATATTGGCGTGAATGGACCCGGGCCAACCGTTCCAGGGAAACTGCCGCTACCTCCGGCCGGCGACACTTGGCATCCAATCCTTGTTCGGCGAGATGCCGGGTGATGCTTCGCAGACGTTCTGCCTTCTCGGGATGTTGACCCGTGTCATGGTCCAAGAAAACCGGCGATGAGTAAAGTAATGTCACGGAGCGTGCCACTGCGTTTCCGAAAAGACGTATTACTTCGTCGATGTCGACATCTGGACGGCGGATTGAATTTGGATCGCCTTGTGTCCTTTAAACGCACCGCAGCTGGCATTGAATTTGGCGGCCCCTTCGACGGCGACCTCGAGCGGCGCTCGGACGTCCTTGTCCGTCGTGATAATGTCTCCGACTCGTAGTGCGATCAGATCGGCGGTCGTGATTCGCGAATCGGCCAACGTAACGATCAATTCCACTTGTGATCCGTCCAGTCGTCGGCCGATCATGCCCTTGGTGTGTTCGGTCGCACCTCCGCGGCTGTAACCGACCCAACTGTTTGCAGTCAGTTTGGAACTGATCCGTTCGATGTTATTGAATGGGATGCAGAGGTTGATCATGCCTCGGATATCTCCGAGCGTGATCTCGAAGCTGATCAACACGACCACTTCGTTGGGTGGCACGATCTGGACGAGTTGCGGATTGCTTTCCACGCGTTCGATCGACAGGTCGAGATCGACCACGTTCTGCCAGGCCTTCTTCATCTCCTTGAGAAACAAGGACGTGATTCGTGAAACGAGTCGCAACTCGATTTCAGTCAGGGGCCGCCGGGCAAGTTGTGTCCCGTCTTTGCCTCCCCCCAGCAACCGATCGATGATCGGATACAGAATCGACGGGTTGATGTCGAGGATAAAGTTTCCCTCGAGCGGATCGGCGCGGAGCAGATTGAAACAGGTCGGATTCTCGAGACTGAAGACGAATTCGCTGTAAGTCAGCTGGTCAACGCTGGTCAGCTTGACCTCGATGATCATCCGCAACAGCGCGGAGAGCGCGGCGCCGAAGTTGCGCCCAAAGCCCTCGTGCAGGGACTGCAAAGAGCGCATCTGCTCCTTGCCGACGCGTTCGGGTCGTTTGAAGTCATACGGGGTGACTTTTTCACGCGACCGAATTTGCGGCGAGCTGCGCTTGCCGGGCTGTGGTGACGGGGATTTCGGTCCACCCGTGTCCAACGCGGACAACAGGCTTTCCACTTCCAATTGACTAAGGACTTCGTCGGCCATGCTGCTTCCCTGAGCCTCCCGGACTACGGCAACGCATTTGTTGTGGTCGGCTAAACCGGAACTGACACGTACGACGGCCTTCCAAGGCCATCGCGCTCATGGTCGGCCTCGGAGGGCCAACCTACTAACTCGACTTTGGCAGACCACTCGTTCATTCGCGCACGTGCCCACGTCCGTAAGCGACATACTTATAACTGGTTAATTCCTTCAAACCACACGGTCCACGGGCGTGAAACTTGTCGGTGCTGATACCGATT
>CAZFLF010001290.1:0-2293 GCA_964519825.1 uncultured Pirellulaceae bacterium
GAATTCAAAGTCATTCGCTTGATCTGCGAGTTGGTCAAGCAAGCCGGTGACCGCGCGGAGATCGTCGGGCTGGACCGAATTGCTGAGCAAGCGGGACAAGTGTGACCAACGTCGGTTCGTGCGGCCCGAGCAGGAAATGCGGCGGCATCTGCCGCATTAAAACGAAGATTTGATTTAAAGCGCTGTGGTAATGCGTCAATCCCATCTCAGACCGAGAAGGCAGGACGATGGAAGCAGGACGATGGAAAGGCGGCGGGATGCCAAGTATTCATGGCCCGATAACCCAGTTCAAGGTCAGCCGGAGCGGAGGTCACCCATGCGGACTTTGTTTTTCAGCGTCTTCGCAACCGTAGCCTGTTGGGGAGGGAGTCCCGCGGTCCAAGCGACCGCGGCGGAGAAGTTGAACGTCCTGTTCTTGATGTGCGACGATTTGCGACCAGAGCTGGGCTGTTATGGGAACACGATGGTCAAGACGCCCAACATCGACGCTCTGGCCAAGGTGGGCGTACGATTCGATCGGGCGTATGTGCAGTACCCGCTCTGCAATCCTTCTCGCACCTCAATGTTAACCGGCCGATATCCGACCACAACCGGCGTGCTCGACAATCGCACTTGGTTTGGCGCTGCGCATCCCGACGTTGTTTCGCTGCCGAAGTTCTTCAAACAACACGGCTATTTGGCTCTGCGTTCTGGCAAGGTATTTCACGGCGGTATCGACGACTCCGACGCGTGGAGTGAAGGGGGCGAGGCCCGGAATTTCGACGGTGCGAACTCGAAGAAAGGACCCGCGCCGAATTATCAACAGACATCGGACCGAGCGGTGATTCTGCCCGGAGATGGTGAATCGCACGGTGACTATAAAGCGGCGGATCGGGCCATCGACTATCTGCGCCGGCACAAAGACCAGCCATTCTTCCTGGCATGTGGATTTACCAAACCGCACAGTCCGCCCACCGCCCCGCGGCGATTCTTCGACCTGTACGATGCGAAGCAGATTCCGTTGCCAGTCGATTTCGCCGCGCGCCCGGCCAGTCCACCAGGATTTCCCAAAGCCTCCGTACCCGGCAAAAACGGCGATCTGTTTATTGACCGCGATGCATTACCGGACGCCGCGCGGGAGATGATTCGCGCGTACTGGGCGTCGCTGACCTTCACCGATTGGAATGTGGGACGCGTGCTCGCCGAACTGGATCGGCTGAATCTGCGCCGCAACACTGTGATCGTCTTCTGGGGAGACCATGGTTACCACTTAGGTGAAAAGGGGAAGTGGTCGAAGCACGGATCGTTATTCGAAATTGGGACGCGCGTACCGCTGTTGGTTGTCGCGCCCGATGCGCCGGGAAACGGGCATGCCAGTCCGCGAGTTGTCCAGGCACTCGATATTTATCCCACCTTGGTCGAGCTGTGCGGGTTAGCACCCCCGCCGGGTCTCGAAGGACACAGTTTCGCATCACTGTTGGTCAAACCGGAAACTGCCTGGGAGCATCCCGCGTTCAGCGTGATCGGCAGTGCGGGAAAAGCGAGCGGCTTTGCGGTGCGCACGGAGCGCTTTCGCTATGCCGAATACGACGGTCCACAGGGGGGTGCGATGTTGTTCGACCACGCGAACGATCCGCATGAGCTGACTAACCTGGCCGAGAAACCGGAATCTGCGGCGGAGCAAGCCAGGCTATCGGCACTGATCAAAATGAAGCTGCGCAGGTGATCCCACTGACTTGTCGCGGGGCGGGCAAAGTACTCGGAGAGACGCGGCTGGTGGCGGGGTGGCTGGTGGCAGAGCCTAGCGATGCCCCAGGTGCGTGGGCCGGGCAAAGTGCTGGGGTGCGCGTTTCGGAGAGACGCGACCACTTCTCCGCCTGTTTGAAGCGGCACTGGGTTGCTACTCTGGGGCCATGCGCAAGATCAACAAACTGCTGGTTGCCAACCGGAGCGAAATCGCCATTCGGGTGTTCCGCAGCGCTCACGAATTGGGGATTTGCACGGTTGCGATTTATGCTTACGAAGACCGCTATGCACTGCATCGCCTGAAGGCGGACGAAGCCTATCAGGTTGGCCGACCGGGCGAGCCGATTCGGTCGTATCTTGATATCGACGGAATCGTGGAATTGTCGGTGCTTCACGGCGTCGACGCGATCCATCCCGGCTATGGCTTTCTGTCGGAGAACCCTGACCTGGCTAAGGCGTGCGAGCGTGCGGGGATCCTCTTTGTCGGACCGCAGGTTCAAGCTCTCGAACTTTTTGGGGACAAAACCTCCGCCCGCAAGATCGCCCAGCAGGTCGGCGTACCGATCCT
>CAZFLF010001291.1:0-2293 GCA_964519825.1 uncultured Pirellulaceae bacterium
TGCGCTCGGTTACAGAGAGGTTAACAACACGACCGTTACTGTCGATCACCGGTGGGAGTCTGGGGTCGTACCGCAACCGTGCCGAACAAAGATTGGGACGGCTGCGCGCCGAACTCGATTATGCCAACATTCGCGAGATCATTACTGCGGGGATTCACGAGTTTATCGATCGGTTCCAAACGAAATTAAACGACGTGGGCGACGCGATTTTTGAAACGTTTTTTGCCTCGCAACCGATCGTCGAATCGCCGAGCGGACCTGGCCGCCAGCAGCAAACCCAGTCCGCCATAAAGAGCACTTCTGCCTGATCCGCAATTTGATTTCCACCGTTATCAAGAGAACGCATTCCCATGTCGATCCGAGTCGCACTCCAGCACCTTACGAGCTACCGTTACGACCGTCCGGTTCAGTTGTCGCCGCAGGTCGTCCGGCTGCGGCCAGCGCCCCATTGCCGGACCCCGGTGCTGAGTTATTCGCTGAAGATCACACCGGAAAAACACTTCATCAACTGGCAGCAGGATCCGCACGGCAATTTCCTCGCGCGGCTGGTGTTTCCCGAACGGACGTTCGAATTCACGCTGCGAGTGGATCTGGTCGCCGAGTTAACGGTGATCAACCCCTTTGACTTCTTTTTAGAAACGGAGGCTAACCAGTTTCCGTTTGTGTATGCCGATTGGCTGCAATCAGAGCTCGCGACACATCTGGCCCCACTCCCATTGGGGCCGAAATTGCGCGAGTTTCTGGACTCTGTGCCGCGGCGTTCGACACCCACGGTCGATTTTCTCGTGGAACTCAACCGCGCGGTGCACGACGCAGTGCAGTACGTTATTCGCTTGGAGCCTGGGGTCCAAACTTGTGACGATACATTGACCCGCGGCAACGGTTCCTGTCGCGATTCGGCGTGGTTGCTGGTACAGGTGTTGCGACACCTTGGATTAGCGGCGCGATTCGTGTCGGGTTATCTGATCCAGCTCACCCCCGACGTGAAGCCGCTGGAAGGTCCAGCCGGCACGGACCGCGACTTCACCGACTTGCACGCTTGGGCCGAAGTCTATTTGCCCGGCGCGGGCTGGGTCGGCCTCGATCCGACATCGGGACTACTGACGGGTGAAGGACATTTGCCGCTCGCCGCCACGCCCGATCCGGCGTCCGCTGCGCCGATTGCCGGTGCCGTTGACGACTGCGAAACAAAGTTCGGCTTCGAAATGCGCGTCGACCGGATTCATGAAGACCCGCGGGTTACGAAGCCGTACACCGCAGAGCAATGGGAGCGGATTCAAAAGCTAGGACATCAAGTCGATACGACCCTGGAGAAACACGCTGTTCGTCTGACGATGGGCGGCGAGCCGACGTTTGTCTCCATCGACGATATGGACGGCGCCGAGTGGAATACGGCGGCATTTGGCCAGCATAAGCGCCGCTTGGCGGGGAGTCTGTACCGGCGGTTGGCCCAGCGGTTCGCTGTCGAGCCGCTGCTCCATTTCGGTCAGGGAAAGTGGTATCCCGGCGAGCCATTGCCGCGGTGGGCGCTCGGATGTTATTGGCGCACGGATCGCGAGCCGATATGGCACGACCCCCAACTCATTGCCGAGGATGACGTCACGTATGGGCACACCGAGCGTGACGCGCGGTTATTTATCGAGGAACTAGCCGGTCGCCTGGGGGTCAACGCGGAACATGTGATTCCCGCTTATGAAGATTCCTGGTACTACCTGTGGAAAGAGCGACGGCTGCCGGTCAACGTCGATCCATTGCAATCGAAGTTGAGCGATCCGGAGGAACGATCGCGGCTGGCTCAATTGTTCGAACAAGGATTGAATCGCGCTATTGGCTATGCTTTGCCGTTGCAAGCGCGTCCTGACACGACAGCTGATTCACGGTGGGAAAGTGGTCGGTGGTTCTTTCGATCGGAATACATGTTCTTGACGCCCGGCGACTCGCCGATGGGTTTTCGCATACCGCTCGATTCAATTCCGTGGGTATCGCCCGAAGACAAACCGCTGATTTACGAACGCGATCCATTTGCCGAACGGGGACCCTTGCCGCGATTTAGCCGCAACGGATCAAACGGCCAGCCGCGATCGACGGCACATCTCCGCGCTCCGGCAGCCGCTCGAGAACGAATCCTCGTGCACCAATTTGCGGGAGTTGCGGGAGAAATCAGGCCGGAGTTTCTGGCAGACGATTCGAGTGGATTGGCGCGGCCCGCACCGGAATCCGCACCGGAGCAAGCAGCCCGGCCGTCTACGTCGACCCCGCCGAAACATCTGGAGTCGGCCGCTCACATTGTCCG
>CAZFLF010001292.1:0-2287 GCA_964519825.1 uncultured Pirellulaceae bacterium
GGTGGTGGCGGAGCCGACGGTGACGTGGCATAGCCAATCGCCAGTGGTCACCGTCGTGCGTGACGCGCGGTGCCGGCTCGACGATGACCGCATTTGCGAATTGGTCAAGGACCTATTTCCACTCACGCCGGGCGGAATCATCAAGTACCTCGATTTACGGCGCCCCATCTACCAAAAGACGGCCGCCGGCGGCCATTTCGGCCGCCAAGATTCAGAGTTCAGCTGGGAGAAGACGGACCAAGCCGCCAAACTCGCCGAAGCCGCCGGGATCGAAGCCACGGCGCGGTGAGGCGACGGGAGCCGAAGGACTAATGACTAACGTCAGTCCTTAGACGTTAGTCATTGCGAGTTACACCACGCCAACCGCGACAAAATTCGCCCGAGCTACGCGCTGGCAAAATTCTGTAAGAGCCGTAATCCGTCGGCTTGGCTTTTTTCGGGATGAAACTGCGTGGCAAACAAGTTGCCGCGCTCAATCGCCGCGCAGAACGGCTGGTGATAAGTTGCGTCCAACGAGATCACGTTGGCGTCTGTCGGAACGACGTAATACGAGTGGACGAAGTAGAAGTGCGCGCCGTCTTCGAGGCCGGCCAGAACGGGAGTAGGACGCACAATGCGGATTTGATTCCAACCCATGTGCGGAACTTTGAACTCCGGCGGAACCGCGAATCGAACAACCCGGCCAGGGATCACTCCGAGTCCTTCCCATTCGCCGTCTTCATAGCTCACATCGAAGAGCAGCTGCAGTCCCAAGCAGATACCGAGAAAGGGTTTTCCTTGGGCAATGTAGTCACAAATCGGACTCACTAAATCGCGGCGACGCAACTCGCCAATGGCGTCGCGGAATGCTCCGACTCCGGGGAGCACGACTTTCTCCGCACCTGCAATTTCGCTCGGATCGCTGGAAATTGCCGCCGAAAAACCCACTCGCTCGAACGCCTTTTGGACGCTGCGAAGGTTTCCCATTTGATAATCGATGATCGTAATCATGTCCGATGCTTACCCGCGACGGCGCGTAATCCTGTCAACAACGACAGCGGATTGTAATTGGAAGTTCGCCGAGACGTTATCGCTGGCCGACAGTTTCCGGGTAGACGACGATTTCGATTCGTCGATTCTTCGCGCGACCGGCGGGAGTAGCATTGGAGGCGAGTGGATGATTCGCTCCGTGTGAGACGGTGAAGAGTTGGTTGGCTGGCAGCCGGTTACGCGAAGTGAGCGAACTGAAAACTGCGAGAGCCTGGGTGCCTGCCAACTGTTGGGTTGCAGCGGTACCCGCGGGATTAGCATCCGTATGGGCTTCGATCCCCAGCATCTGGCGCGAGTAATTGCGAGTGACGGCGTCGGCCACCTGGTCCAGCAGATACTGGGCGCTCCCCTGCAACTGGGCCGTTCCTGCGACGAACAGTCGATCTGACGACAGCTCGATGCGAATAACGTCGTTGTCCCGCCGCACCTCCACACCGGCAATGGTGATCATATCCAGTGACCGGGCCAGACTATTGTTGGCAGTGATCGTCGCGCCGCCGCGCATACGCGTCGAGGCCTGAATCGTCTCCGCGCGGCGTTCCGCTTCTTTCTTGGCGACTTGTTCCGCTTGGAGTTGTCCCGCGCTGTCGGCGAGTTGTTTGCTGAGCAGGGCCAGCTTGTCGTTGAGGAGTTGAACTTGCTGCTGCGACTTGGCCAACTCGGAATGCAGGTCACGATTGTCCGCATCTAATGCGTGGGCGCGCCGATCCAGGTCGGTCGCCTGATTCCAGGCCGTTTGAGTCTGCGGTGCACCAGCCGGCCAGCCCCCCTGACGGTTTGCAATCAATGGATTCGACTGATTGCAGCCAAGGGCACCCAGCCAGGCGGCGATGAGACACAAAGCGACGAAGCGACCCCACTGCCGATTCGAGACCAGCGCGGTGTGATACCAGCATCTCGCGGAGTATGTGAACGTCGACATAAAGGTGGTCGGTTGGCACGACACGCTGAGCGAATTAACTTGTTTGCCCGCAGTGCGGCGTACGCCACGTCCCGATTAGCCAATCGTGTTCGAAATTTCCGGCCATTGAGCGCGCGGGATGTTATCGGCGGCAATCGCGCTCAACAAGGTCAATTCGAGAACTAATCGGCATTGCGGCAAGCTGCGACGACTGGGCGAAAAGGGGGCGGGAGTCGTTCTGGCGGCGGCGGAATCGTTTAACCGCAAGCCGCAGGCGAGCGCGTTTAGCAATTTGGAGTGCGGTGGCTTGACGCCGCTTTCGTTGAAACAGGCGTCCAGTTATGCGCGATCCAAAGC
>CAZFLF010001293.1:0-2286 GCA_964519825.1 uncultured Pirellulaceae bacterium
ACTTGCCGCAGCGATTGTGCTCCGGTTCGTCTGGAGGGAGGCCGAGCGTCGTGATGATCTCGGCCAGAAAAAACCAGTTTCCGAGTTGTCGGCTAATCAAGTTAGTGTGCTTGCCGACGAATCCAACGCCGGCCCGTTGCGCGAGATCCCGCTCCAGGAAAGGGCCGGTATCCACATACCAGAGCGACTTTGTGTCTGGACCGCCAAGTTGGTTAATGAAGTCGGCAAGTTGCCTGAGGTGATTGCCGAGGACGTCGTGATAGTCGGTGTACCGGGCGTAACGCGCTATTTCGCCGGCAGACCGTGGTTGGTTGCGTCTGCTTGCTTCATCCAACGAACCTCCGGTCCCAACGACAGTTTCCGTGTTACCAGAATGGTAACTTGCCGCGAGCGATATAATGGTTTTTGCACCGGAGAGCACTTGCCGGGGGTCGATTCGCTTATGAGCGTTGCGCGCAAGGTAGACCATATCTCCATGCTGCCCGGTCTGCAGCCAGTGCTGGAAGCGGTCGGCTGAAGATACTGCGACCGCCGTGGTGCAGCGGCAGGCATCGAAGCCAAGTTCGCGGGCGCGCTGTTCAACGAGGCTTTTCATCGAGATCCAAATGCGAACGTGCCAAATTAAACTGATGAACGACATGCTGGCTTACTTCTTTAATCGAGCGCATCGCCGTGTTCACCAGAACGTCAGCCTGTCGGTAAAATGGCGCCCGCTCCTCCAGGAGCGAGCGAATCTTGTTCAGGGAATCAGGGTGCTGCAGCAGGGGCCGATGAGCTTGATGGCGCACCCGCTGCCAGATCGCTTCAGGCGGCGCCCAAAGGCAGACAACGAGCGCATGCTGTTTCAAGCTCGCGAGGTTCGCATCGTTCGCTGCAAGACCGCCCCCCGTGGAAATGACCTTCCGGCGCCAGGTGATCATTTCGCCGACGACCTGGCGTTCCAATGCACGGAAAGCGGTTTCGCCGTCCTGGGCGAAAATCTGTGCAATGGCCCGGCCCGATCGTTTCTCGATTACTTCGTCCGTGTCCACGAAATCGTAGCGAAGATGTACCGCTACTAATCGTCCGACGGACGACTTGCCTGTGCCCATGAAACCGATCAGGGCCAGATTATGAACGCAACGTTGACCGATCATAGGATCGGTTTTAGCACCAGGCAGAGAAGGGAGCACGCGGTTTATTCCTGCCAGACGGCCGGCGAGATAGGAATTCGCACGGCATGGACAGGCCAACTGGCTCTTTCTTCTTCAAATAACGTAATCCAGCGGGTTCGCGTGCGAACCCTGTAGCGTCTTAACTCGTTCGCAGAGTTGGGCCACTGTCACATTTTCGAGGATCTTTACGATCGCGTCGCGGACTTCCTTCATCACGCTTCGAATAGCGCACTTCTCTTCGTCCGGGCATGAACATTTCTCATAAAAGCGTTCGCTGACGCAACTCACAGGTGCCAGCGGCCCCTCAATGTAGCGAATCACTTCGGCGAGCGTGATACGATCCGGGGGCATCTTTAACCGATAACCGCCCGAAATTCCCCGCTTGCTTTCGAGTATACCGGCTGACTTAAGGTCGTTGAGAATCTGTTCCAGGAACCGTTTAGGAATGTTTTGCAGATTGGAAATCGTTTGTGTTGGCAACACGGAGTTTCCGTGGTTCAACCCGAGCACCAGCAACGCTCGCAATGCATATTCCCCACGGACAGAGAGTCTCATAGAGGTTTATGCTACAATCTACATTGCATCGATCAAGATTTAGAATATTAAAATAATGTTTATTCTCTAGTACCCTATAGATATGAGTGGTTACATTAACTATAAATATCTATTGACATACTGTAGTTTAACAACGAATCTCATCATCACGTTTGAAACAATGAACAACAAACAAATGAAACTGAATCGATGGATCGTGACTGCGGCAATCGCGCTCGCGAGCTTGACGACGACGGCCGATGCCAAGAACATCACCCTGCTCAACGTTTCTTACGATCCCACGCGTGAACTCTACCAGGAGTTCAACGCCGCCTTCGCCAAGCATTGGAAAGAAAAGACCGGAGACACCATCGAGGTGCGACAATCCCACGGCGGTTCCAGCAAGCAGGCGCGGGCGGTCATTGACGGTCTGACGGCGGATGTCGTGACGCTCGCTCTGGCCTACGACGTGGATTCCATCGCCGAGCGCGCCAAACTCTTGCCGGCCGACTGGCAAAAACGGCTGCCTCATAACAGCGCGCCGTACACCTCGACCATTGTGTTCCTGGTGCGGAAGGGAAATCCCAAACGGATCAAG
>CAZFLF010001294.1:0-2284 GCA_964519825.1 uncultured Pirellulaceae bacterium
GAATCTGTGATGAGGATGCACGCCTGGGCTATCCTGCTGGCGTCCTTCTCGAAAGCCAGCAGTCGGCGCGCCTCCATGCGGTAAAACCAGGAGAGGTAGAAGGGAAGCCGGTCGGCGTAGTTGTCCCACTTGTGGGAGTCGACGTCGCATAGGTCCACCACGGTACGTGCGAGGACGTTGCGGGGCAGGTACTGGACCATCTGCCCCGAGAAGATGAAGACATCACCCTGATGCGCAGTCGCCATCGGCGCAGTTTTGTTGCGCGGTGATGACGTCCTCACGGCAATGTCGTCCAAACGGCAATGTCGTCCACACGGAGATAACGTCCAAACGGGAATGCCATCCACGCTGCCCCGTTCACGGGGCGTTGTCGCGACAGCGTTTTAGGCCTGCCATTGATGGCAGGTGAAACGACGCAAAAGTCCTGCATTTGAGCCTCGTTCACGAGGCTTCTCGTCAGTTGGCTTGAGCCATTTTTCGTCGCTTGAGTGCGGACCACCATGAGGGCGACGGCCTTGGAAGGCCAGCGACCGTGTCCATTCTCAATTGCCGTAGATCACCGGCTGGTCAACGACGACACCCTGACCGAGTTGACGCTCGAGGTTGTGCAGTCGTACGAACAACATCCGTTCGTAACGCAGATTCCGCAGCCGCTCATGAGCCTCAAACAATGCAAGATGGGTGTTTTCAACCGTGACGAACAAGGCGCCGGCTTTGTTGAAGTACATGTAGGTCGCCATTCGTCTCTGCCACGATGCCACTTCGGCCTCGACCTGCCGAATTTGTGAGTTGAATTGCCGCAGTTTCAACGGGTACTCGAATAGCTCGTATGACCGTGTGGCGGCGTCACCGAGGCAATTGATGCAATCGTTGACCGGGTGATTGCGCACGATCCAGCCTTCAGGTGTAACCAGCTGCACCTGTTCCGCTTCCTGCAACAGTACATCGGCCGGCACGAACATTGGGGTCGAAAATCGCGGCGGGCAGACAATGATCGGCTTCAGCTCCAGTTGGCGAGCCCCAGCAACCTCCTCCTGCGACCGGAATTCAGCTGCGGAAGCCAAGGAACTGCCGAGCCAAACACACATTAGCGACAGGGGAATTCGCGACGAGGACATGGAAGGAAACCCTCATTGGAGACGAGTCAACTTCCACCCTAATTGCCTGACTTGCGTTTGCAAGTCGCGAAATCGACTGCAGGGTGGGCACTCCTGCCCGACACCGATTGGCAAACACTTCGGAAAAGTTGCACAAGAGTGTCCAACTTACGGCCTGAAGGTTTTGCAGGCGGACTTAGCGTTCGAAGCGGCCACCGGTCGCAGAATATCCAAGGGAATGTAGAACTTGGCGTACTGCTTGCCGTCGGAATACCGGTCCCCTTGTGAATCTTCTACCAACACCGTGGCTCGGCGCGTGACCCGATTGATAACGCCTTCGTAATGTCGCCCGTCGAAGCGGAACATAACTCGATCTCCGACTCGCAAACCGAACTTCGCAATCGCCCGTTCGCGTTGCGTAATTAGCTGGTGAGTGTGTTCGCGATGCCCGAAGAACCGCTCCGCGATCGATTGGAAACGTTGGGCGGCGCAACTTGAGTCGTTCCAGACCAGCATTTCGATCAGATGTATCAGTTCATGCTCGAAGATCCGTTGCAGGGCTTCCACCCGATCGTGACATGGGACTCCCGAAGCCGTCACCGTGCGATCGACGTCGCGAAAGGTCTGAAATAACAGCGTTGTAGAGACCGAGATTTCATATTCAACGACCGGGGTGCGCAGCGCACGACGAAAGGTGCGGCGAGTCGTCTTCCCAGCCGCCGACGTCAGACGTCGCGACAATCGGAAATGCAGCGGAGTCGTGCCGAGCCGCCGTGCTACCTTGCCCGCGAAGAATACTTTGTCGTAGCTGTCAAAGAGTGTTTTCAAATCGGCGGGATGGATCGACCGAAAGTCACCTGCACGAACGTGGCAAGACTCTTGGAGCAGAGTCGCGTAGATTGCCCGCGTCTTCGCGGCGATTTCCTCGGCCGCAAGCCGGGTCGTGCTAACGATCCTTGGCAAATCGTTCATGGGTGGCATCCGTTCCCAATCGACTCCCAACCCCGGACTCTCAACCCCCATCGGATCGAACCGGTCGCGGCGGCGACCTTCGCCTCATTGCTGGAGGTGTAATCATCCAACCCAGAATAAACGTGCAGAAAGTTTGCCGCGGAGATACACTGCCAAGGATGACACAAGGACAAACTTGACAGGGGCTTACGTTCAGTGGTCAGGGCCGGGATCGA
>CAZFLF010001295.1:0-2276 GCA_964519825.1 uncultured Pirellulaceae bacterium
GGTGGTTCGTCAAACGCGAGTCGGTGTGCGCCGCCGACGCGCGTTGCGGGCGTTATCAACTCGGTGTGTCGGACCGATGCAGGTTAGGGCTGATGCACAAATGCGTCCGGAGCTGTCTAAAACTGCGCGCAGCCAGAAGCCACTTGCGCGCTCAGGACACGCCCTCCTGAGCGCGCCAGGAACTGCCGCCAAGACGCTTCGGTGTGCGCCACCGAAGCAGGTTTGGGCGGCGACTCGCAACGCGTCGGTGTGCGCCACGAATGGCACTAGCTTAAGCTCCGAGTATCCACATCGCGCGGCCGCTGTGCCATTCGTGTGATGACTACATCCGCAAGAACCGTAATGGTAAGACGGACCGCATCTCAGTGTTTTTTGACGCGAAGCGAATGACCTTTCGTCCGTGCAGTCGATAAAACGCAAGTCATTAGAATACGAATGATCACACAATCGCTTGACTTGACTCCTCTACTTTTGGTTAATCGGAGCAGTCGCGATTCCGCGTCACCGGAGTGAATTTGCAACGGCGGAATCTTTGACCTACCATGCGACTTTTGCTTTTCCAATAGCACAAGGGGTTCCTTGTGGCAGCCAATTGGTTCGCACAAGTCGGCAACACTGAGGTTGGACCACTTTCGTCCAGTCAGCTCCGTGACTTAGCCGAATCGAAACGAATCACACCAAGCACCTTAATTCGGCAGGGCCAACTTGGAAATTGGCATCCTGCTTCGCACGTAAAAGGACTATTCCAAGTTGGTACAGGAATCGTTGTTTCCCCTCCAAAGCCGGAACATGACAGAGCAGACGTCGATTTCGACGAAATGATAAGTTCGGCC
This sequence comes from uncultured Pirellulaceae bacterium, assembly GCA_964519825.1. Classification (GTDB taxonomy): domain Bacteria; phylum Planctomycetota; class Planctomycetia; order Pirellulales; family Pirellulaceae; genus CAZFLF01. Next base: position 834 of record CAZFLF010001295.1, read on the forward strand.
TTAGATTCACAGCTACAAACTTCCGTGGCCCAGCCATCGTCTTCGCTCCAGGATTCTCCGCCTAGTTTTGGTCCAGAGGTTTCAACCAATGAGCGACACAACGAACGCATTCGCGATACCGAGTCGACAACGGGGAATGTCGCAGTTAGGCCAGTACCCCAAACCCCTCGGATTAAGTCCGATGAATTGATTCATGAATTCGTTCCCCGCCCAACCGGGCGAACTGTTGAAACCATCGCCTTTTCGACATTTCGCTATGCCGTTGTGTCACTTGCTGCTATAGCGATCGCGGTAATCCTCTACAGTGCGGTACTGCTACTAACCAACCGCGGTACCATGCCGTATTCCTATCAACCGACATTGGTTTACTCAGAAGCCAAGAAGCGTGCCGGTGATACGCTTGAAAAGGAACGCCGCGAGGAGGTAAACGCGACGAAGGACAATCGACAAGACGAAGACACGCAGGGCTCCAATCTTGTCTTTGTGGAGATAAACGGCCGTCATCTCAGCGTTCCACGGAGACTAGCTGCTGTCTTCAGCGAAGCCTCCTTTTTCCGAATTCAACTCTCGATTCATCTTGCACAAATACCAAAAGAATTTGAGGCGGAAACGATTGTGGCCTTAGAGGCTTTTCTCCGACAGATCGACGAAGACAAGAATCTGACTGACGTACGGTTAGCGAGGCAAATGATCGACGTCTACGCCGGTGAGATTACTACCAATGCCCTCGAAATTTACAGCCACAATCTTCGCAGAGCACAAAATCAAAACGCCGCTTGGACGGTATTGAATACTTCACTACCACTACTCGTCGCTTCAATGTTGGTACTCGTGTTGCTGGCAATCGAGCGCAACACTCGCTCACGGCGCGCATGATTCTTATTGCTCCGTAACGTGCCGCCGATCCAGCCGTACACACGCCCCGCCCCGCCGTCACCGCCTCACAAAACGCCAATTGCCAACTTGTTCACATCGACCTGGTTCACGAAACCGTTTGGAGAGCCTCTTGGCCGTCTGTCGTCAATCTGGCGGCGCGCCAAGAGGGCGTGCTGGCCAAGCCGGCGGGTCCGGGAAGGCGCTCAGGTCTAACCGTCCTGAGGCAGAAAGTGCGTTTTGCTTGCGCGATGAGGGGATCGCAACCGACGCATCGAACCCCATTCGGTAACCTGCGTCGGTCGCCCCCACCGACGCGCCCGACAAGCCGACGCAAAAATGCGTTGATCACGTCGACCGGTGCATCGATTCCTTCGGTGTGTCGGACAGACGCCGATCAGTGCTAGGGAGAAGCGCAGCCGCACCGAGACGAGATGCCCGATGGGCTACAAGAGCTGTTCTGGGCGCAACCTGATAACACAACTGCGATGCGAGTGCCGGGGTATGGCGAGTGATCCAAACGACGCGACGCTCCTTCAGTCGTTCCCGGGACGGTTTTGAGGTCGACTT
>CAZFLF010001296.1:0-2274 GCA_964519825.1 uncultured Pirellulaceae bacterium
GGTTAAACGAACCTTTTCGGAGCCGGCTGCCGAGCCATCCGCAGGAAGAGTTGCTCCAGCACAAACCGGGCACGGTCAGGGGCGGAATGGCTCCCTTTCATGGCCAGGTCGGCCTCCAGCAGCCACTGCAACATTTTGCCGGCGCGGTCACGGCCCAGTTGCTTGATTTGCCGTTCGGCATTGGCGAGCGCGTTCTGCGGCCAGGCGCGGAACCCGGCTTGTTCGAGCGCATCGCGCAGAGGCATCTGCTGACCGCGTCGTTCCGCCGCTGCAAAGATCCGCGTGGCGACGGCATATCGTCGCAGCGACCAGGCAATCTGTCCGAACAACGCCTGCGGGTGCTCGCCAGTCTGCAAGGCCATGTCGAGTTGCCGCAATGCTTCGGCGGCGTCGCCGTCGGCCGCGGCGTCAATGACTTCCCAAATCGTCTTGGCTCGCCAACCGCCGACAACTTCCTGAACCAATTCCGGAGTGATCTTTTCTTTGGGACCAACAAACAGCGAAAGCTTGGCGAGATCCTGGTCGATCATGCCGAGTTGTGGACCGACCAATTCAATGAGCAACTTCGCCGCGGCCGGCGCGAGCAGGACGCCATGCTGCGACTTCGCCCAGGCTGTGAGCCAACTGATCAGGCGCCCCTCGTCGAACTCCGCGCGTTTGCCAGCTTTTTGCGGCAGCCGGCAATCAATCTGCAACCAACTCTTATCGATTGCTTTGTAGAGCCGCGTGTTACTGGCCCAGGTCCCGACTTCCAGCACCAGCACGCCTGTTTTGCTGGGCTTTTCGACGTAATCTTCCAACTTCGTGCGGAAATTGGAGACGAAGTCGTCGGCGTCCTCGACAATCGCCAGCCGCCTGGCACCGCCGCCGAAAAGGGATACCGTGGCGACCTCATCCGACACGTCGCACCATTCGGCGTGCTCGCCGTCAAAGGTCGTGAATGGCACGTCCGCGTCGTCGCCGAGAATACTGCGGCGAAGGCGTTGCTTCACGAGACCCTTTAAAAAGTCCTCGTCGCCATACAGAACGCACACAGCTGGACATGTTGCAGCCGTGGCGGCTTCCAGATACTCGAATGCATGCAACGTACCCGGCATGTCAACCGATTCCGTGAGCGGCCTCGTAGTCGGTAATCTTCTCTTCGTATTCGAGCGTTGATCCGATGTCGTCGAGGCCGTGCAGCAGGCAATGACGCCGCGATTCCTCGACCTGGAACGGCAGGCGTAATCCATAGGCATCGGTAACGATGCACTGCTCCAGATCTACCGTCAACTGATACGGTGAGTGCTGAGCCACACGCTGAAACAGCTGCTCCACGGCGATTTCCCCGAGTGCGATGGCCAATACGGCGTTCTTGAAGCAGTTGTTGTAGAAGATGTCGGCGAATGTCGGGGCGATCACCACGCGGAAGCCGTAATCGGCGATGGCCCAGACGGCGTGCTCGCGGCTCGATCCACAACCGAAATTCTTGCGAGCCAACAGAATCGTGGCTCCCTTGGCGAGCGGCTGGTTTAGTTCGAAGGCGGGATTGTCCGAACCGTCCTGATTGAAGCGCCAGTCGAAAAACAAGAACTGGCCGAAGCCAGTCCGCTCGATGCGTTTCAAAAACTGCTTGGGAATGATCTGATCCGTATCGACATTAGCCCGGTCCATGACCGCGACCGTGCCGGAGTGATTAGTGAATGGGTGCATTTTTGTTCCAAACTTGGATTTTTCGCGTCAGCATCGGGAGGGCGAAGCTCCTGCTGAGCCGTGGGTTTCGCAGCTATCGGCTCGGCAGGAGCCGCGCCCTCCCATGATTAGGAACTTCCGTTACTTGTATTCCCATTCACGCACATCCACAAAGTGCCCGGCGACGGCGGCTGCGGCCGCCATGGCGGGTGACACGAGGTGCGTGCGGCCGCCGCGACCTTGGCGACCCTCGAAGTTGCGGTTGCTAGTCGATGCGCATCGCTCGCCGGGTTCGAGCTTGTCGGGATTCATGGCCAGGCACATGCTGCAGCCGGCTTCCCGCCATTCGAATCCGGCGTCGCGAAAGATCTTGTCGAGTCCTTCGCGTTCCGCCTGAATTTTGATCGTCCCGCTACCGGGGACCACCATGGCCTGAACGTGGTTCGACACGTGGTGTCCCTTGACAACTGCGGCGGCATTCCGCAGGTCTTCGATCCGCGAATTGGTACAGGAACCAATGAAGACGCGGTCCAATTTCAGGTCGACGATCGGCGTGCCCGCCTTCAAATCCATGTACTCCAGCGCGCGGGTAGCGGTCTTGCG
>CAZFLF010001297.1:0-2272 GCA_964519825.1 uncultured Pirellulaceae bacterium
TCAACGAATGGCGTGACAAACCATTTCAACCGCACGTTGTGGCTCGCTCGCGTCCGTCAGCCTATATGAAATGGGTGGCGATGAAGTATATAGAAATCCTCATCGCCTACGGTGACTATTATTTCCGTCAGAACACACTGGAAACCATCCCTCTTGCCATTCAATGCTATGTGCTTGCGTCGCATGTTTATGGGCCGCGCGGTCAGAAGATACCGAAACGTGGTAAAACCCTACCACAGACCTATTACGCCTTGCTAGACAAATGGGATGCGTTCGGCAACGCGATGGTGGAATTGGAACTGGTGTTTCCGTTCAGCAACCAGACACCGCTGCCCGTTGGTAGCAGCAATGGTGTGGTCGGCTTAGCCAATGTCTTCGGATTTGCGACCACGCTGTATTTCTGCATTCCCGATAACCCACAGTTACGGGCGTTGCGGGATACCATCGACGACCGGTTGTTCAAGATTCGGCATTGCCAAGACATCGACGGCGTGGTCCGTCACCTGCAACTGTTTGAACCGCCCATCGATCCGGCCTTATTAGTGCAGGCCGCGGCGCAAGGGCTGAGCCTATCGAGCCTGCTGAATGATCTGAACAGCCCGATGCCGAATTACCGCTTCTATTACCTGCTGCAAAAGTCATTGGAACTGTGTTCGGAAGTGAAGGCGCTGGGTAACGCCTTTCTGTCAGCAAAAGAAAAAGGAGACATGGAAACTTTATCCCAACTGCGCGCCAAGCACGAAAGCAGCATTCACAACCTGGTCATGGAAGTGAAGAAGCAGCAGTTGGATGAAGCAGGACAGTCGCTGGATGCCTTACAACAGAGCCGTAGGGGACCGGTCTATCGCTTGCAGCACTACCTCAAACTCATCGGAGAGGATCAAGGTAAGGTGCCGGATGGCAAGGCGGACTTCGGCGAGCTGGCCGATCAGATCGAGCAGCCCGTTGGCGAAAGCGGCCTCAAGCTGATCCCCTATGAAAAGGAGGAAATGGATAAAGCGAGCGAGGCCGCGGACAGGCAGGAAGATATCGGTGCAGTTGAAGTACTGGCCGGTATTCTGAATATCATTCCCAGCTTCTCGGTTGATGTAAAGCCGATCGGCATTGGCGCCGGCATGAGCTTCGGTGGCTCAAACTTGGGAAGTGCCGCGCAAGCGGTGGCAAGATCGATGCAGATTGTCGTCGGGAATCGAACTTTCTCGGCTACGCAGGCAGGGCGCAAGGCCGGATTCCTTCGTCAACTCCAAGACCGCGTGCAGCAAGCCAACATCGCCGGATACGAGGTCAAGAACATCGACAAGCAGATGCTCACGCAGCAGATCCGGATTAACATCGCGCAACAGGAGATTACCAATCAACAGAAGCAGATCGACAATGCACAAGAGGTTGAGGAGTTTTTGCGCAACAAGTACACAAATGAAGACCTTTACTTGTGGATGAATGGACAGGTCCGGACTTTGTACCATCAGGCATACAACTTGGCATACGACCTGGCCAAGCGCGCCGAGAAGGTATTCCGATTCGAGCGCGGGTTGACCACGTCCAATTTCATCCAATACGGATACTGGGATGCCGCGTACGACGGCCTGTTTTCCGGTGAGCGCCTGTATGTCGGCCTGAAGCAGCTCGAAGCGGCGTACCAGGAAAAGCGCGGCCATGACTTCGAGGTCTCGAAGTCGATTTCGCTACGCCAGATCAATCCGTTGGCACTGATCCGACTCAAAGAGACCGGTACCTGTGAATTCGCGCTACCCGAAGTGCTCTTCGACATGGATTTTCCCGGCCACTACCTGCGTCGCCTCAAGTCCGTAAGCCTGAGAATCCCCTGCATCCTGGGAGCACATACCAGCCTGAATTGCACGCTCCGGCTGCTCGAACACAAGTTCCGGACCAATGCGATAGCCAAAGGCAAAAGCGACTATCCCGAACAGACTGACCAAACCGATGATCGGTTCAGCACTGTCAACGTGCCGATCAGCTCGATCGCCGTGAGCTCGCTGGAAGACGAACACGGCGTATTCGAGCTGAACTTCCATGATGAGCGCTACCTGCCTTTCGAGGGTGCCGGCACGATCAGCAAGTGGCGGCTTGAATTGCCGGATAAGTTTCGGCAGTTCGACTACGACACGATCTCGGATGTCGTAGTACGACTCCGTTACACGTCGGTGGACGGGGGAGACAAGCTCAAGGCACCGGCGACCGGTTCAGTGCAGGATTACATCAAGAGCGTAGAAGAACTTAGCCGCCAGGAGGGGCTGTTCGCCGTCTTCGA
>CAZFLF010001298.1:0-2272 GCA_964519825.1 uncultured Pirellulaceae bacterium
AATTACCCCGAGTGTGGGCCTTGAATTTCGTCCTTTACGATGCGCTCGCCGGTGGCGCGAGCCAATCGCTGCGGATCGATACTCAAGGCAAACTCCTGGGTACGGAAGTTATGGAGTTTGAGCTACCCGTTGAAGGTGCGAACATTGACTTATTACGGACTGGCGGCTGGCGTCCGAAGGATGAGGAATTGACCAATGGAACCACTGATCAAGATTAAGAAGCACGCGCCCAGCGGGACCATCATGCTGAATCGACCGCACAAGCGGAATGCGCTCTCTCGGGAGTTGCTGGCCGACTTGCAGCAGGCGTTCGAAGACTTGCACATGGAGCGCAGTGTGCGCGCGGTGATCCTCACGGGGGCCGGCAGCACGTTTTGTGCAGGGATGGACTTGCAGCAGATGCTCGGCACGAGCAAGCAACCTAATGCGCTGCAGATGTGGCATGAGGACGCGGTGCAATACAAGGAACTGATCGAAACGATGCTGCGATTTCCCAAGCCGATCATTGCCGCGGTAAATGGGCCAGCCGTTGCGGGGGGCGCTGGTCTGGTGCTGGCTTCCGATATCGTGATCGCTGCTCCGGAGGCGAAATTCGGTCTGCCCGAACCGCGGCGCGGGCTGGTGGCGGGGTTGGTATCACCGTTGCTCGTCTTCCGAATCGGCGCAGGCTTTGCCGCGAACCTGCTGTTAACGGGTGAATTAATCAGCGCCGAAGAGGCGCACCGTGTCCATTTGTACCACGAGTTGGTGAGCAGCGATTTGATCTGGGCCAGGGCGCACGAGATTGCGACGATCTGCGCGAAATCCGCACCGGAGTCGGTGCTACTCACGAAAAGAATGATCAACGAAACGATTGGCGAGCATTTGGGGGTATTACTCGCCGCCGGTGCCGCAGCCAGCGCCACGGCCCGCACGACCGAGGCCGCAGCCGAAGGTCTCGCCGCGTTTCTCGACAAACGTGAACCTCATTGGCCTTGAGTGTCTGATCGGACTGATCGGACTGATCGGACTGATCGGACTTGTCCCTTAGACAACGGCCGGCTGGCGATCCGCGGGATAGCAGCGGTTCGTGTTACCCGTCCCCTTCTCCCTCCCCGTCCCCTCAACCACGCGCACCGATCGCTGCGTTCAACGCCGGGACGACTTCCTTCGCGAACAGCTCCAAATGGTGAGTCCACCTCTGACGGTCGTCCCAATCGTGAGCGGTCAGAACCAGGGTGCCGAACGGGCCGATCTGCTCTCGTAACGCCAGCAGTTGCTGGGTAACGTGTTTCGGATCGCCAGCGATGATCACTTCGTCCATGAAATAATCGAGCGTGCAGTTCGAGTCAGCCTGCCGATCATCGCGCTTCCACATGGCCACGCCGTTCGGCGCGGTCGCTCGAGTCAGGTCGAGGATGTACTGGATGCACGAGCCAAGCGAATTACTTTTCGCCAACCGCCGGGCCCCGTCGGTCGAGTCCGCGACGAACACATTCCGGGCCACAGCCCAGTCCGCCGGTTTCGCGATTCGCCCAGCCGCTGCGGCAGCTTCCGAATACGTTTTCCACTGCTCTTGCAGCACGCTGGTGTGAACCATGTGGTGGCTGATGAAGCGGAAGCCACGCTCAGCGGCTTTCATCAAACCGGCGGAGGCGCGACTAATGCTCGGCACAAAGATCGGCGGGTGGGGGAGCTGAAACGGTTTGTGAAGATGCCCCACGCCGAATTCGGGATGCAGATTGTCTTTCATTTTTACTTTCCAGAACCGGCCCTCGATGTCGATCGGCAGTTCGCCTGTCCACAGCCGCAGGATCATGTCGATCGATTCGGCAACGCGCGCCCCGACTTCACTCGGGAAAGTGCCGAAGATCTCCATGTCGGTCGGGATTGCTCCGGGGCCAAAGCAGACGTTGAGTCGGCCGTGGGACAGGTGATCGAGGAATGCCAACCGCCCCGCCACATGCGCCGGATGATGGTATTGCAGGCAGACCGGCGCCGGTCCAACGCGAATTCGCTTTGTCAGGCCGAGCACCTTTGCCAAGAAGATCTCGGGCATGACAATGTTCTCGACGCTAGACGAATGGTGCTCGCCAACCCAGAAATCATCGAAGCCGAGTTCCTCACATTTCACGGCAAGTTCGAGGTCCTCGTCGATGCACTGACTCAGCGGCTTGGCCGGATCATGGATCGGCATCACGAACATACCGAGTCGCAGCCGTTGAGTGTTGTTCATACCTTCACCTTCCCGGGGCGAACGGGGTCGGGAGTCTTTTTTGCGGCGATGGGATCG
>CAZFLF010001299.1:0-2267 GCA_964519825.1 uncultured Pirellulaceae bacterium
TAGCTCCGCTTATTTACACCAGGCCCGTGTTTAAAAAATCCCAGCCTCGAAGCGTAAGCGAGGGAGGCCACCGTTTGTGGCTTTGCCCTCGCTGACGCTTCGGGTTACGACGCCGCCTCGGCCCCAAAATCAAGCTTTGACAATGCACTACTGTCATTTTTCCAACTCCTCAGCCAATCGCTGTAAATACTGTCCGACACGTTGACGATACCGCAATGGAATGGCAGCTTGTCCGGCTCCCGAGGCATTTCCAGTCGCAGCGGAATCGACCAGGGTTGGCTTGTCAGACTGGTGACTTCCACCCAATGATCCGCCCGAGGTCGGGCCTGGACCAAAATCGCCTGTCCCCGTTCCGCTCCCCTCCGGTCCCAATGCCGGGAGTCCGCCGTAGAGACCGACGTTGTTCATGTTACTCGACCGCGCGCTGTAGCCTCCTCCCGCGCCCTCTCCCAAGCCAAAACCAGGTCCCGAGCCCAGCCCTGCTTCGGCCAACAATTGCTCGATCGTATTGCCCAGACCATTTGCCAGTCCGGGGTTGAATGCCAAGCAACCTTTGCAGGCTTTGCCCATGCCCTGACACTTGCTGAGGAATTTTTCGAGAATCTCGGCGGCCTCGGTCGCCTTCTCATAGGCACGTGTACCGGAGAACTCGGCTAGAGCCGTTGCAGCATCCGACAACGTTTCGTCGGCTCGACTTCCCCGTACCGCCTCGACGAATTCAGTCGCAGTGCGGCGCAATTCATCGAGCTGCGGATCGTCAGGGAGCCGTGCGACGTGGTCCTCGATGGCGCCCAGCAGTTCGTGCAGGTCCTCGCGGATGTTGCTTTGTTCTTCCTCCAAATCGCGCATGCGGGCTTTCAGCGCCGGGTTATCTTCGCCGTCATGCCCCTTCAGCGCGGCCATTCGCTCGGCCAAGTCCCGCTGCCGCATTACCAGGATGACAAACTTCGATTCATCTTCGAGCAGCGGGTAGATCAAGGCCAGATGTTCGAGCGGCTCCGTCGCTTCCTTTTTATGTTTACTGCTGCTTTCACTCAATCGCTTGGTTAGTTCCGCAAGCTCGTCCGCCAAGCGTTTATGAGACAGCCCCGGCTCGGAGTCGAGCGCCTCCAACGATTTGGCCGCCTGCTCGAGATTCTTCGCCAGCTGTTGCAATTGGTCGGTCAAATTCTTGTCCAAATCGTACGGCAGCAGATGCTTCGCCGATTCCTCGATCGCGCGAGCTTCTTCGCGAAGCTGTTTCGCAAGCTGTCGCAACTCGGCTCGCACTTCTTCCGCCGCGGCAGAGTCGGGCGGTAGCTTGGCCAGCCGCTCTTCCAAAGACTTGACTTGTTCCGCCAGCTTTTCAATTCGCCGTTGAGCTTGTTGGTATTTCGACATGAGCACCTGCAAGCCCTGTCGTGCTCGCAGCATCCGCTCGAAGTCCTCTTGTGAGATGATCCGCACAGTTGCCACGGCGCTTTCTGCACCTTTCCGTCCCGCAGGGTCATTGTCTTCGACCCGCGCGAAAAGTTTGATTTCATCGCCAGGCGACAATCCGTATTCCGACAGTGGCAGGTACGTCTTCTCCTGTACGCGACGGGGGGGCGGATCTTCGATTTTCAAGTCCAACGGGAGTGGACGTGAGTTATTCAAACTGCGGAACAGTTGCAAGCGCGCCAAACCGTAATCGTCCTCGGCCGCCACGGTGATCGGCAGATTTGCTTCCGGCGTCGCGAGCGACATCGCCCGGGGTTGCAATAACCTGACGAAAGGCCGCTCGTCCACCAGCAACGTGATTGTTCCGCCAAACGAGTCTTGCGAGCTTTGACCGTCAGTATCGACCACATACAGATTGAATTTGCCATTTTCGTGGATCACGAACTGGCCCATCACTTCGTCACTCACCGGAGCCGTGGCGAGCATTCTCACCGGCACCGATTTGCCGGCCCCGGTCACGTCGATTGTCCCGCCGGAAAGGGGTCGATTGCTTTTGGCCCAGACACTGACTTTCGTTCCGGCGAGTCCCACGATCCCTTCTTTGGGAAGCAACCCTTGGTAATCGGCTTCGCGGGTGTACGCGGGCGACGTCACTTGAAAACGGACCGACGCAATTTGCGGGACCGTGATGACGCCAATGTTATACCGGCGACTGCGCGCCCGTTCCGCTCGGACAAAATACGTAGCTGGTTCGTCAATCTTGGCCAGCGTAGCTCGCCACTTATCTCCGGTTTCCGGAAACATCGCCAGTACTTCCTCGGCACCACCAACGTTTTCGAATACTAGTT
>CAZFLF010001300.1:0-2264 GCA_964519825.1 uncultured Pirellulaceae bacterium
GTCGGCCGTTGCCGCCGGCCGCATCTTTGTTCCCGCTGGCGGCCTGACAGTACTCGAAATCGCCAACGGAGCCACGTCGCCGTCACTGTTGTGGCAGTCCAATAAAGTCAATCCGTACCCGTCGAGTCCCATCGTGGATGGCGAGCGTGTCTTGGCGCTGAACAATGCGGGAGTGATCACCTGTGCCGAAGCAGCTACGGGTAAGGTGTTGTGGCAATTGCGAGTTGGCGGCACCCACTGGAGCACGCCCGTGCTCGCCGGTGACCTACTCTACTGCTTTAATCAGGAGGGGGATGCGCGCGTGGTCCGTGTAAACGCCGAGAAAGGGGAGTTGCTCCACAGTATGAGTCTCGGCGAGATCATCCAGGGTTCCCCTGCCATCGTCGACGGTGCGATCTTTATTCGCAGCGACAAGCACCTGTGGAAGATCGCCAAGACGCAATGAGCCGAGAACGGGTGAGCAGAATTTGCGCCCCGGAATAAGCCGAGAGATTCCGTGTGCGGTTGAATTATCGGGAAGTCAGCCCTCATGGGGACGCTGGGCCGGACAATGCCTAGCGATCAGGAATAACCTTGTCGGAACTGCCTGACCGTCTCGCGATTTCTCCAGTAAGTCGGCCGATTGTTGGTTCCATTCGACCGCCGGGTTCGAAGAGCATTACCAATCGTGCGCTGGTCTGCGCCGCCCTGGCCGTCGGGACATCGAAGTTGCGCGGGGCACTCGACAGCGAAGACACACAGGTCATGGTTGATTCGCTGCAACGACTGGGATTACGCATCATCCATTCTTCGCAAACGGAAACGATTTCTGTCGAAGGAGCTGGCGGTGAAATCCCAGTGCGAGACGTCGATCTCTTCGTCGGCAACAGCGGAACAACAATCCGTTTTCTCGCGGCCATGCTTGCGACGTGTCGTGGTCGGTTTCGCTTGGACGGCGTCGAGCGGATGCGTGCGCGTCCTATTGGAGATTTGCTCGCTGCATTGCGGCAACTCGGCGGGAGAATTGAGTGTGAATCCCAGCCCGGCTGTCCTCCGGTATTGATCACTGCCGACGGACTCGCCGGTGGCACGGCCAAGGTACGCGGAGACATTTCCAGTCAGTTTCTCAGTGGCTTACTGATGGCGTCCCCTTATGCCCAGCACGATGTTGAACTACTCGTCGAAGGTGAATTGGTTTCGCAGCCGTATGTGGCCCTGACCTTGGGAGTCATGAAGTCGTTCGGAATTCTTATCGACGGACAGAACTTGCATCACTTCCACGTCGCTGCGAGGCGCCGTTATCAAGGTTGCGTCTATGACGTCGAGCCAGACGCCTCTGCCGCAAGTTATTTTTGGGCGGCGGCGGCGATCACGGGTGGTCGAGTAACGGTGCAGGGATTGACGCGGAATGCTTTGCAAGGTGACGTGGCTTTTTGTGATTGCCTGGCACAAATGGGATGTGTGGTGGAATTCGGCACCGATGGCGTGACGGTTACCGGCGGGCCTCTGCGCGGAGTGACTGCCGACATGAATGCGATTAGCGATACGGTACAAACCCTCGCCGCAGTTGCGATCTTTGCCGACGGGCCGACCACGATCACCGGTGTGGCCCACATTCGTCACAAAGAGACCGACCGGATCGGTGACTTGGTACGCGAGCTTCGAAAACTCGGGGCCGAGGTTAATGAGCTACCGGACGGGCTGACCATCACTCCCCGTTCGCTGTGCCCCGCCGAAATTGAAACGTATGGCGATCACCGCATGGCTATGAGCCTGGCACTGGTCGGTCTTCGTGTCCCCGGCGTCGTAATCAATGACCCTGCCTGCACGCGCAAGACCTACCCGCGATTCTTCGCCGAACTTGCGCGTTTGACTGGGTCACAGTAGCTGCCAGTGTGCAGGTCCGTAGCGGCGCGCGTCTCGCCAGTTCCGGCGAAAAAAACACGCTAGTGCCCTGTCACAGCCAAAACCGGGGATTGGATTACTGAGCGGAATGGCGCTAGCCGCCGGTTCTTCTTAGGAACCGAGGGCTAGCGCCCGTTCGCTCAGTATCCAATTACTTAGCTGTGACAGAGCACTAGCCGCGTGTGGCCACGTTAGGATAGGAGTGCGTCGGGCAATGATGAGGGCCACATCACGAGGTCTCTGATGATGCAACGATCCCACCGGTGCCAACTTGATCCAGCGGCGGCGCGAGTTTCGTTCGTTCGGCCGATTGGCTGGCGCCTGATCGTCATGGCGCTGATCCCGCTGGTTGCGATTTCGAAGCTGCGATCGGAAGACGA
>CAZFLF010001301.1:0-2256 GCA_964519825.1 uncultured Pirellulaceae bacterium
CTTCTTGCCCCGGCGGTCTCGCCATCAGAAGTTCGCGCCTCGCACCACTTCACCCGGAGCAACCAACCGACGGCGTGATGTGGGAAGACTTTTCCGGGTGGAAGTACTGCGAGAAGTCCTGATTTGACGCGATAGCATTACGACGAGAGGGTGCCACGGCAACCCATTTAAGGAGAAGGTCCGAATACGCCGAACAAACCGATAGCAACCGTTCTTCCACCATTTCCGCTCCACTTGATGAATGTCCGCTCAAAGATACCGGGGTTTCCGAGCTCGCGTCGAGTACTGAGCGGTCTGTGGGTCTGGCTATTGGTTTGCCAATTCGGCGTCCTGATTGTTCCGGCTCAGGAGACGACCGAACACCAGACAAGAGCCTTCCGGCAGCCGGAGCACCTGCCGCCGACAACAGACCCCTCTCCCTACCCTCTCCCCGGAGTACCGGGGCGAGGGGGTCAGAGCACCGAGTCGATTCCACCACCCGTCGTCAGCGAGCCATTGACTATTTGGGACATTGAACAGTTGGCGTTGTCCCACAATCCATCGCTGATGCGCGCCCAAGCGATGGTTAATGCCGCACGAGGAAACTGGGTTCAAGTTGGTTTGCCATTCAATCCGTCAGTCGGCTACTTGGGGCAACAGTTGGGGAGCGGCGGGCGGGCGGAACAACATGGCCTCCTGATCCAGCAAGAATTCGTTCGCGGACGAAAACGGGAATTGAATCGCGCGGTCGCGGAACAGGATATTGTCGCGGCTCAACAGCAACTGGCCTCCCAAGAGCAGCGAGTCCTGACAGACGTTCGACTCGCGTTCAACGAAGCACTGCTGGCGCAGCGCCGTTTGGAGTTGACCCACGATCTGGCCAGTATCGCACAAAAAGGGGTGGAGACGGTCGACGCCTTGCGGAAAGCCGGCGAATCGTCCCGTATCGATCAGCTTCAAGCGGGCATGGAACTCCAGTCCGCCGACATTCTGGTGGTCTCTTCGCAAAATCGCCAGGCGGCCACGCGACGGTCGCTGGCGGCGGTCATTGGACTTTCCGATTTGCCTCCGGGCGAATTGAGCGGTGATCTGGAAACAATTCCTGTCGACCAGACGTGGTCGGAGAGTCTCGAACGATTACTGACAACAAGTCCGGAGATCTCCACCGCGGCCGCAAACATCGAACGGTCACGTTGGGCATTGCAGCGCGCTTTGGCCGAGCCCATTCCGAATTGGACGTTGCAAGGAGTCGTCATGTCGGACAACGGCATCGACGGCAAGACGGACGGCATCGTCCAGCTGACAATGCCGCTGCCGCTCTACAACCGCAACCAAGGAGCCATTCAACAGTCTCGCGCTGCGGTCGTCGCGGCGGAGCACGCGCTGGCGCTGCTGGAACTCCGGCTGCAGAATCAATTGGCTCCGGTGTATGAACGATACGCGTCGGCGACAAACCAGGTCCGCAAGTATCGGGAACAGATTCTGCCGGCCGCCAAAGAATCGCTCGAACTCGTACGGCAGGGGCACAAGGCTGGAGAATTTCCGTTTCTTTACCTGCTCAACGCGCAGCGGACTTATTTCCAGACGAATCTCCAGTACCTCGATGCCCTGCGCGAACTTCGCTCGTCGGCCATTGAAATCGACGGGCTTCTCTTGCGAAACAGCCAAGAGCCCTGAGCCAGTGTAGTGCGCCGCTCCGCGTCGCAATTTTTGGCTCGTGCGCGATACGTGCTCCTTCCTGACGGCGGGCAGCTACTGACGGGACTCTCTCGGTCTCGTTACACTTCCGGCGTCGACCCGTTGCGAGAGCCCCTATGCAGTCGCTGAGTTTACCGAAACACGACGTCGTATTGCTCGGAGTGGGACACACCAATGCCCATATCCTCCGCAAATGGCGCATGGAGGCGCCGCGCGACGCTCGACTGACTTGCATCTCGAACTTTCCAGTCGCGACTTATAGTGGCATGTTGCCGGGCGTGTTGGCCGGGCAGTATCCCCAGGAGCGGATGGAAATCGACCTGGTCCGACTGTGCGCGGCGGCGAGAGCCCGGCTCATCATCGGAAACGTCGTCGGCTTGGATCGGACGGAACGCCGGATTGTCTTCAATGATCGAGTATCGATTCCGTACGACGTGGTTTCGATCGGCATTGGTTCGACAGCAACGCGGGACGGCGTCGCGAACTTCACCGACAGTGTCGTACCAATCAAACCGATGCAAACGCTGCTGGAACGATTGGAGCGGCGTCTCGACAGCGTACTGCAGCGAGAAGTTAGTC
>CAZFLF010001302.1:0-2255 GCA_964519825.1 uncultured Pirellulaceae bacterium
TTAATCGTTTCACGGATTTGTTTGTCGAGGAGGCGGCGGTCGGTGATGACGATGATCGAGTCAAAGACCTCCGCCCCGCCCTTGCGCAATTCGATCAACTGATGCGCCAACCAGGCGATGGAGTTCGATTTGCCGCTGCCAGCAGAGTGCTGGATCAGGTAGCGCTGGCCCGCGCCCTGCGCCAGGACATCCGCGAGGATGAGCCGCACCACATCGAGTTGGTGGTAGCGGGGAAAAATCTGCACCTTCTTTTTCTTGCCTGTCTTGGCATTCTCCTCCTCCACGATCTGAGCGTAGTTCTCCAGAATCTCCGTGAGCCGGGCCGGGGTGAGGATACGTTTCCACAGGTAGTCCGTCTTGATGCCGTTTGGGTTCGGGGGATTGCCCGCGCCATCGTTCCATCCCTGGTTGAACGGCAGAAACCACGATTCCTTTGCCATTCCCTTCGCGCCTTTCAGCGCCGTGCACATCGCCACCTCGTGGTCGTCCACGGCGAAATGCACCACACAGCGGCCAAACTGGAACAAGGTCTCGCGCGGATCGCGGTCGCGTTTATATTGCTCGACGGCGTCCTCGACCGTCTGCTTGGTCAAGCTATTCTTCAATTCGAACGTCATCACCGGCAGTCCGTTGATGAACGCACACAAGTCTAACGCCCGTTTGGTCTGTTCGCGGCTGTAGTGGAGCTGGCGCGTGATGCTGAAGCGGTTGGCGGCATGGCGGGACACGGCTTTTGTGTTCTCCGGCGAGGGCGTGCCATAGAACAAATCGAAATTCAGCGGGCCGTGCTTAATACCGTGCCGTAGGACATCGATCACCCCGCGCCGGGTAATCTCGCCTTGCAAGCGGGCGAGGAGCTTTTGCCGCGCCATGCCATTTTTGTCTTTGTAGTCGCCGATCGCCAACTTCGCGAATTCAACCGGCTGAGTGGCCTCCAGAAAACTAAACAGGTGTTCGGTATCCACCGCATACTCGCGGTCATAAGCCGCCGGACTTCCGGCAAACCATCCGCTGCCGCCGCTGAGTGGCGCGGTCTCTGCCACGACTCCCGCCGCGCCGGAGGCCAAGCCGTCCGTCCCGGTCATGTGCCGCATGATCAGGCCTTCGAGTCCTTTTTCGGTGGTGTCGGAGGGCATGAGCTTCGGTAAACTTCAGGTTGTTTCCCGAGTATCTTGATCGTGCTCCGCTATCTGTCCAGCGACCTCTGCGGCAAAACTCTCCGCCTCACGCTCACGAATAATCTCATGTTCCACGGGCGTCTTGTGGAGCACGTTGAGGGCTTGCTCGAACGCGCGTTTGCTTTGCTCCAGTTGCGGCTCTCCGACGAGGAAATAGACCCGAAACTTGTCATCCGAGTCCTTGATACTGGTCATCCTGCCCAGCCACGAATGCGCCTTGTCCTTGATGCTTTGCGGCTGCATCAGGTCAAAGGACAACGTCTCCATGCAGTGCCATTGCTGGTTTTCCCAGGCGTGGCTGAATTCCACCTCGTCGTCCTGCACCGCGATGATCTTCGTCCTCAGGCGGGATAGAATCTTCTTCTCCTCAAACCCCTTCTTAAACGTTTTCCAAACCGCCTCGTCGGAACGGCTTAGATTCTTTTGCTGTTCATCATACCGCTCGACCATGCGTTCGTAGATGGACTCCGCTGTTGCTGCCAGGTCGGAAGACAATCCGCTCCCCATCGGCGACCACTGAAAGGAACTGTCGTCGGGAGCAATCACCGAGAACGCCATTTCCTGCGCATTCACCGGCTTCTGGCCCAAATCCATTTCCTGCTGCACGCGATTGGCAATCTCATCGAAGCGCGACTGAAGGTGACGGACCACCGTGCGGAAATGCTCGCCATCGAAGCCGGGAAACATTCTCGAGATTCGGCCATAGGTCGGGCGCAGGATCGCGCTCGCGTAGTGCGCCTCCGGCGACGAGAGGACGACTCCCACGTTGGCAAATTCGCCCGTGGTCGTGTCATGCACGTAGCGGAGAAGGGTGTAGGTGTAGGGATGCTTGTTCATAAAAGGGTCTCCAGTTGAAATCGGATGCGTTGGAAGTTGGCGATGCATTCGGTCAGGTATGTTTTGATCTTTTTGCCGGTGGTCGTCTGTCCATTCCACTCCGCCGGGACGCACTCAATATACGCGCTCAACCGGGCTTCGTCGATGGCTTCCAGCGCCCCTTGGAAACGGTCCAGTCGAAGATCACCGCCGCGTAGCGCGTGGAAAAAGATGTGGTCTTTGAGAAACCCCAGTCCATCG
>CAZFLF010001303.1:0-2252 GCA_964519825.1 uncultured Pirellulaceae bacterium
GCCGTCCGTGGCGGCCCGACGGCGTAAGCCGCCAGGGTCAGCGGCTTGTCCGCCATGCGAGGCGGCTGGTGCGCCTTTCCCGTGGCATACGTCAGCAGTTTCGAAGTCAGAGCGCGGGCGAGTTGGTCTTTGTCGGCCAGGAGCAATTGTTTGAGTTCGTCGATGTCTTGAAACCGGCGGCCATCGGGAAGTTCGTCGGCGGGATCGACCTTCGGACCCTTTGCGTAAGGCATTCTCTGACCGTCGATGCTGATCGGTTCACCGTTACCGACGCTGCGGTAGTTTTCGCGCCAGCCACCGATGACGTCGAAGCTCTCCAGCGCGAATCCCGGTGGATCGATCTGTGAGTGGCAGCTCGCACACGATTCGATCTGCCGGTGCTTGGCCAGTTGTTCGCGGATCGTCGTCGCACCGCGAATATCTGGCTCGACGGCCGGGACTCCAGCCGGTGGCGGTTTCGGTGGCGTACCCAAGATGCGGTCCAACACCCACGTTCCGCGCACGACCGGCGAGGTGTTGGTGCCGTTAGCGGTCACCTTCAGCACGCTCGCCATGGTCATGACACCGCCGCGATGGCTTTCTGGCGGAAGTGAAACCTTGCGGAAAACGTGTCCTTCGACTCCGGGGATGCCGTAGTGTTTCGCCAGCCGCTCATTGAGCAACGTGAAATCGGAGGCCACGAAATTTGTGAGGCTCAGGTCGTTCTTCAGCACTTCGTTGAAAAAGAGGTGCGTCTCCTGGACAATCGCCGCCTTCAGCATGTCGTCGAATTCGGGATAAAGGCGACGGTCTGGCTCCGTGAAGTCAATGTCGCGCAGGCCAAGCCACTGGCCGACGAAATTCTCGGTGAAAGCCGCTGCCTTCGGACTGGCCAACAGCCGCTCGACCTGCTCGCGTAAAGTTGAAGACGGGGAGAGGGGGCGAGCGGGTGGCTGAGTGACGGAAGCTGACGCACTCTCCTTCTCTCGCACCCTCCCACTCAGCTTTCCCTTCTCGGCCAACGTGAGCAGTTCGTCGTCGGGCATCGTACTCCAGAGGAAATACGACAGCCGGTTGGCCAGTGCAAAGTCGTCAAGCCCACTCACGCTACCCTCTCCAACCCCGGGGGATGGGGTACGCTGCGGGGGGTGTTCTCGGAGAAACAGGAACTCCGGAGAAACCAGCGCGCCCTTCAGACCGACACGTACCGCCTGCTCGAACGAATACCCCTCGGCCGGCTTCCGCTCGACCAGTGCAACCAGCGGCGCGACGTCGTCGTCGCTCACGGTCCGCCGAAAGGCGCGACGAGCGAAGTTGCGGAGGATCCGTCGCGCGTCGGGGAGCGGATCCTTCGAGACGACTTCGACGCGGTTGCGATAGTCGCGGATTGGCGACGGCTCTTGCGGCAAGTCGCCGAAGATCCGGCGATGACTTTCCGGCGGCCAAACTTCGTGCAGCGGTCCTTCCACTTCGATCCACTCGACGGCCAATCCCGCTCCATCGTATTTGTCAGCCCCCACTTTGTGGACGATCTGTGAGGATGCCAATCCGTAGGGATGGATCCGAATATGGTTCCTAGCCTCGAAGTGATCGACGAACTCTACGACCGTCGGCTTGTCAAAGGCTGCGTCGAAATAGCCGACAAGGTGATTCTTTGTCCCCATCAGCATGGGGCCGGCATCGATGCGGAACGTGACTGGCTTGTCCGCACTCTGGAAGCCGTATGCAGAAATCCGGATTCGATATTTGCCACGGTCCGGCGGGTAGAACTGCCCTACCGTAATGGCATTCCAGGGAGACGAACTGAACATCACCACGGTGTCCTCGCGCTGGCGATAGACGCTCTCCGTGGTAGTCTTGACCAAGCGTTCGTCCTTCAGCGAGTACCGTTTCTTGACCAGCGGCGGCTGAGGATAATTGGCGATCGCCAGATTGAGGGCCGCGTCGGCTGCTTCGAGATATCGTTCCATCAAGAACGACGAGACGTGCAATGCCTCGCTGACATTGTCAAACCCGTCGGCTGAGGAATCGGCAGGGAGCATCTCCTTGACTTCGACGTCGACTGCCAACAAGTCGCGTACGGTGTTCTCATACTCGTTTCGGTTGAGTCGGCGCAGAACGACTCGTCCCTCAGCGGATCGCTGACCGGCCCCCGACGCTTGCACCCGTCCGCTAATCCAATCGGCAAATGCCCGGACCTCATTTGCCGGCGGACGTGGTTTCGATTTCGGTGGCATCTCGCCCGATTCGATTCGCTTGACCACTGCCAGCCA
>CAZFLF010001304.1:0-2250 GCA_964519825.1 uncultured Pirellulaceae bacterium
TACGCGGCTCGGCAGGAGCCTCGCCCTCCCAACGAACGATCCAACAAACCGCGATAGACAGATCGCTAGTTCTTGTCGGACAGACCAATGCAATATAAATGTCCGCTGGTCCGCAAGTAGACGCGGCCGTCGACGATCGCCGGTGAAGCGTAGCCCGCTTCGCCGAAGTCCGCGGAATGTAAGACCTGCCAGCTATCCTCGGCGCTGACCACCGACAACTGACCCTTCTCGCTCAGTAGGAAGATCTTTCCGTCACCGACCACGGGTGAGGCGTAGTAGGCTCCCGTGGCCGCGACCCGACCCGTTTTTTTCGCTTCACCGGTCTGCGCGTCCAAACAGGTAAAAATACCGCCGTCCTTGATCAGATACACGCGGCCGTTGTGATACAGCGGCGACGAGCAGAACGGGATGAAGCGACCGAACTTCCACGCGACATGGGATTCCGTTGCATCGCCGCGGGCGCCAGGCTTGATCGCCATCACGACATTCTGGGACTTGTCGAACAGCATTTGGAATTCGTCGTACTCTGACTTGGTAACGTGACCATCCTTATTGCGATCGCCTTGTGTAAACCGCGATTGCAATGGCCCATCCTTGATTTCACTTTTTTCAAAGGTTCCGTTGCCATCGGTGTCGAGTTTCGCGACCACTTGCTCATAGGGTTCTAAAGCTAGCCTTTCACTCGGATCGCCGCCCGCGGACCAACCGGCGACAATGAGCATATTGTCCGGGCCAATGACCGGAGTCATGCAAACGACCCGGGACAAACCGCGCACGGTCCACAGCTCACCACCGGTGTCCCAGTCGTAGCCGCAAACACGCAGCGTCCCCGCGACCACGATCTGTTGCTTGCCGTCCACGGTCCAGATCAGCGGCGAGCCACAATTGCGTGAGAACTCGCTGCGATCGGTACGCCACAACTCCATTCCAGTCCGCTTGTCGAATGCCGCCAAAAACGAGCCGGTGTCATGGTCCTGACCCACGATCACTCGGTCACCGACGATCAGCGGCGAACTTGCGGCCCCGAAGTCGTCATTAAACGGCCCCATCGGGACCTGCCACTGCAGTTCGCCGTTTAAGGAGTAACAGTACAACCCGCTCGACCCGAAGAAGCTGACAACGCGTTCGCCATCCGATGACGGACTGCATTGGGCGTGGCTGCCAATGTTATGGATCACTTCGAGTTTTTCATACTTCGCCTCGCGCTCCCAGAGCAACTTACCAGAGGCTCGGTCGACGGCGATCGTCAACAGTTGCTGCTTATCGCGGACCGCAGTAAGAAAAACGCGGTCGCCACAGATCACCGGAGACGAATGGCCGGCCGGCAGCGGAGTCTTCCACAACACGTGGCGATCTGGCCCTAAATCGACCGGTAACGGTCGCACGGAATCGGCTTGTCCACCGCGCGGCCCACGGAACTGAGCCCAGTCCGCGGCGGAACATGGGCTCGCATAACACCAGCTTGCCAATATCGTCATGGCCGCAGCCATCCACCTGCCAAATCGCATGAATCACCTCTTCTGGATTGAAATCAATCAGTCAGTACTTTCAAGTTCGCTACGACAAGCTAGAAAGCGTACCCGCGGTCTCCAATACGACTCCCAAGCTATCCGCCGCCGAAACCCGAGCAAACGTATGGAGCACGATCACGCAACCAGAATGAGCAGCGACGACCGATTCACGTCGCTGGCCAAGCAGATCCGTGACAGTCCCAAACAATTCTCCCTGTCGCACGCGTTGCCCAAGCGCCAGCGCCGGCTCAAAAAAACCTTCGCACGGCGCCAGATGATTGATTTGCATGTATCCCGAGTTCGGCCGCGAATCCTCCACAATAAGCGGCTCCACGGTCGGAAGTTCGCCGTGCTCATCCGTCATTTCCAACTCGGCAAGGACATTTCGGCAGCCGCGCACGTAAGCCGCCACACCGCATGGATCACAACTCCCGCCTCCCAAATACTCGGCATAGATCGCCGGCACGCTGGCGTCCCGTGCCACGGACAGCGATCTGCCATTTAGGCTCGGATCGGTACCCCAAATCAAGGGGAGTCCAAATGCCTTGGCCATACGGCGTTGGATATTCAGAACCTCGGAACGTGAGTGAAGCATGTAACCCGACAGCGGAAACACCCGCAATTTCGTCCCCCCAGTATGCAAGTCGACATAGTAGTCGGCGGACCGAATCAGTTCACTGAGCGCGTGCGCGATTCGCTCCGTAACGGAGCCATCGGCACGTCCCGGACAGGTGCGAGC
>CAZFLF010001305.1:0-2245 GCA_964519825.1 uncultured Pirellulaceae bacterium
TTCCGTTGAGGCGGAAAGGTCAAATCAATAGGGTCCAGAAAATCGCTGGTGAACGAGGCTCAATTGCAGGACTCTTGCGTCGTGTCACCTGCCATCAATGGCAGGTCTAAACCGCTGTCGCGGCAACGCCCCGTGAACGGGGCAACAGATGTTGTCGCCGTACAACGAAACTGGGCCGAAGGTGACTGAGCAGTACAGTGACATTTTCATCACCCGAGTTTCGGCCCGTAGTGATGAATGCGCACTGGCAAATCACGCAGTTCTGAACCGTCCGCCACTCGGCTTTTGCTGCGCCAGCGGTTTTTTTGGACCCGGCATTGGATGCCGGATGAACAACTGAATGCTATCAGCGTGATTGCACCTTGCTTGGTGATCCTGGCCCTTCCCTCCAGGCGGAATCGTCAGCAAAGTCGGCAAATTCGCTAAACGCGATAGAACCGTTGTGGCGATGATAAGTCCTACAGGCGTCATAACAGCGCCCTTTGGGGCACGAGGTGAGGTGCTTCGGCACCCCGGCGGAAAAGAGTCTGTTTGGTTTCCAGGCGGAGCCTGGGAATTGAATAGTGGCACAAACTGTTCAGTTTGGCCGCCGGCTGAAACATCTCGCACGGATACGCAACAGGCCGAGGTGGGACATGAAGTCCAGTCGTTCGGAATTTATGGAAGTCGGCAAATCACCAGAGACACGGATGTCTGACCCAGCCGCGCGCTGGATGGTGGTTGCGACATTTGCCCTCGTTGTCAGCATCTCCTGCTTGACCGGGTGCACTCCGTTTCGTGGGCTCCGGGAGAACCTCCAATACAACGACGGGATGAACGACTTCGTGATGGGATGGCGGAATAGTGCGTGGGCTCGTCAAGCCTGGAACGAACGCAAGTCCATGTACGTCAATGAACCTCAGTTCGTGACCTTTGGACAAGGATTCCGCGACGGTTACGCCGATGTGGCTGGCGGAGCAAACGGCTGCGTGCCGGGATTACCTCCGCGAAGATACTGGACCTGGAAGTATCAGACCGGTGAAGGACAGGCCAAAGTAGCGGCCTGGTTCGCCGGCTATCCCTACGGCGCTCAGGCAGCTCAGGAAGACGGCGCCGGACACTTCCAGCAGATCCAGGTCTCGCATCTCATTGAAGCGCAGTACTCGCCCGAGTTCCGCAATGGGATTTGTCCTGGCTGCGATCCGACGCTCATACCGGGCGGGCCGGTCATCGACGTGATTCCAGAGACAGGGGAACCGACTCCCTTACTGGTTCCGGCTCCGGCATTGCCTGCTCCGATTATCAATCCGACTTCGCAAGTGGCGCCGCCGGCCAATGCCTGGCCCAGCGAAGCCATCACTCGTATTCCACGGACCGTTCCTGCTTATTCCCCGAACGCATTCGGGGCCGTAGTGCCCGCCTCCGCTCAATTCCCGATGCGCGGACCGGTATTTAACGAGGTAATGCGGCCGAAGTAGCCGCCAACCGCCTACGTTTTGGATGTGACCCAGATTGATGACCCTTGAACGCAATTGAGATTGTCGCCATGTCCTCAAACGAACCGATTACACCTGACGCAGCCTTGCCTGGTTGGTTCGCCTTCGCGTTGCTGCGGCTGCCGTTCTGTTTTTTCAATCGCAAATATCTGATTGAACATCGTTCGCGCGCCAGCAACCGCCTGGTCGAATCACGGCGATCGGCTCACGCCAATCCACTATTGCGTCGTGATCGTCGCTTGATCTCCTGGATACTGCTCTGTCTGACGACGACCGTCGCCGGCTGCTCGTCCCTGGCATCGCCGATTAGCGGAGTTCCCGCGCATCGACTGCCACCGCAGTTTCTGGCACAACCGAAGAACAACTTAATCCCGATTGATTTCTCACGCTTGCGTCAAGAACCGCCACGGCAGTACCTCGTTGACGCCGGCGATATTCTTGGAATCTACATCGAAGGCGTGCTCGGCAAGCCCGATGAGCCACCGCCGGTTCATATGCCCGATCGCGATTCCGATTTGCCGCCAGCGATCGGCTATCCCATTCCGATTCGCGAAGATGGAACGTTAGCCCTACCGCTCGTCCCTTCCTTGACCGTTCGCGGACTGACCCTCACACAAGTTGAGAACATGGTCCGGAAGTCCTATACGGTCGACCAGCAGATCCTGCAAGAAGGGAAGGACCGGATCATCGTGACGCTGATGAAAGAGCGCACCTATCGCATCGTCGTCATGCGGCAGGACGGCGTGGGACAGCAGAAATTTGACAGGACT
>CAZFLF010001306.1:0-2244 GCA_964519825.1 uncultured Pirellulaceae bacterium
CCATCCTTGTAACGTTGCCGGACCGCCTTGCGAGCATCGTCGGCGCCATTGATGACCCCTTCCAGCGGCCCGGTATCACGACGGTAATCTCCGCGCAGGGCGTTCGACGGATCGGCATGACCGCCGGTCGTCGCCAGGGATTTACCCGAAGTGAAGATGCGCGGGCCGGGGACCCACCCCTGCTCGATCGCCTTGCGCAACGCGATCGAATTCACGCCGTTGTCGCCGAGGTCCCGGACCGTCGTGAACCCGGCCATGAGTGTGGCTCTGGCATAGACGGTCGAACGGAGAGCGTAGTCTGCCTGCTCCAGAAAAAACCGCTCGGTGTAAGAGTCTTTCGAGTGTTGCGACATCAGATGGGTGTGCATGTCCATCAATCCGGGCAGGACGGTGTACTCGGTGAGATTAATGAGCTTGTCCCCCTCTGCCGGCTTAAGGTAGCCGCCGGCAACCTTCGTGATACGACCTTCGTCGATCACAATCGAGACCTCAGTCTGCGGCTTGTCGCTTCGGCCATCAATGAACCGGCCCGCATGAATGATGGTGGCGGCTTGCCCCTCGGCGGCCAAGAATCTCAGAAGAAAAATGGCTGCTGTGACAATCATGTTCCAACGCATGGTGCTGTTCTCCGCAGGAATTGATCGTTAATTCTTCCCGATCTCATTCAACAAATGCGGGCGCCATGTTATCACGCCGGACGTGGGGGACCAGCCATTTTATCAATCGCGCAGTTTCACACTGCGGCGGGCGTTCTGTCTGGCGGGCATGTTGCATCGTGCGGCAATGCGCGGTGGCCGATTATTGGCTACGTGGCATCGGGCTGCCCGGTTTTCTCTGCGCTCTCCGTGCCTCTGCGGTGATTGTCCGGTTCTCTAGTCGCAGTTTTGATCCCCGGCCGGGACGAACTGCTGCTTTGACGGCTATTTGCCCGCGTCTGCCGAAATCGACACCGCAGAGACACGGAGAGCACAGCGAAACGCCAGACGGAAATACCAGCGGCTCGACATCGGCTAGGCCAGAATGTCGGTGACGACCGTCCCGTGCACGTCGGTGAGCCGGAATTTGCGTCCGGCGTAACTGAATGTCAATCGCTCATGATCGAGCCCCAACAGGTGCAAAATGGTGGCGTGCAAATCGTGAATATGCACCGGCTTCTCCACCGCTTCATACCCATACTCATCGGTTGCGCCGTACGCGATCCCACCTTTGACTCCTCCGCCGGCCATCCAAATCGTAAACCCCTTGTTGTTATGGTCGCGACCATGCTCGCTCTGGGCGTATGGCGTGCGGCCAAACTCCCCGGCCCAAATGAGCAGCGTATCTTCCAGCATGCCGCGCTGCTTTAAGTCGGCGAGGAGCGCGGCAAGCGGCTGGTCCGTCGCCAAACAGCTTTTGGTAAGTTCGTCCTTGAGCATGAAGTGGTGATCCCAGCCGACAGGGGCGGTTATCTCGATAAACCGCACTCCCGCTTCCGCCAAGCGGCGGGCGAGGAGGCATTGTCGACCGAAACGATCGGTCGGCAGGCCGGATCCACACCCGTAGAGGTCGAGCATCGATTGAGGCTCAGACCGCAAGTCGAGCACTTGGGGGACTTCATCCTGCATTCGAAAAGCCAGTTCGAAGGACTCGATGGCGCCTTCAATTTCCGGGTGAAAAACGTCACGTTCGAGCTTGCGCGCGTTAAGGTCTCGAATCAGGTTGAGTTGCTCCCTCTGGAGCTCGCGCGGAAGATTCACGTTCTCCAGGTTCTTCAGCGGCGGCCCCGGCTCTTCGTCTTTGCCAAGTAGCTTGGCATAAAAACCGGGAATCTGATTACCGCCGATCTTGGTCCCCTGGCAAACGGCCGGCAGAAATCCGCTGCCGTAGTTCCGCGCGCCGCCGTTGTCCGATGGAGGATTCAACGTAATGAAGCCGGGGAGCTTGCCGTTTTCGCTGCCAAGTCCGTAGAGAGTCCATGCTCCCACCGACGGGCGGGCGAACTGGAAGCTCCCGGTGTGCATCTGAATGAACGCTTGGGAATGATTCGGCAGGTCGGTGTGCATGCTGTGGACAAAACACAAGTCATCCACATGCTGGGCAAGCATCGGAAACGTTTCTGAAACCCACCGCCCGGACGCGCCATGCTGCGCGAACTTGAACGGGGATCCGAGAAGTTTGGCGCCACCGCGATCGCGACCAATACTCGTAGAATCGCCGGACTGCTGGTTGAGTGCCGGCTTATAGTCGAAGAGATCGACATGCGAA
>CAZFLF010001307.1:0-2241 GCA_964519825.1 uncultured Pirellulaceae bacterium
AGCCGGTTCATCGGAAGCTGACTCGGATTCCGGAGCTGGACTGGCTGGTTGGGCCGCCGCTAGCTTGTCGCCGCGCGCCGCTGCCAGGATATCCGCGGTACTCATCGTGCCGGGCTTCTTTGCCGGAGTTGACCCCTTCGCTGGCTTTGGCGCTTCCGCAGCCGGCGCTGCACTACTCGCCTCAGCAGCAGGCGGAGCGGCCGGAGTCGGTGCGCTCGCGCCGGAGCCGTCGGCCTTGCGGCACGCTGCCAGTATGTCTTCGACCGACATCTTCTTATTGTCAGCCATGATTAGCTCGAAGCCCTGCGAGGGATGGAATCGACGAACTCTCCGTCGGCATCGACCGCGCTGCTGAGATTCCAGAACCGCCTGAAAAATGAAACTGCACGTTGTAACCGGGTAGGGAGCGTTGTCAATCGGACCGAGACGTCGCATAAGTTACAAGATGATCGCAACTTATCCCAGTCATGCGACAATTTGCCGCAGAGTAATCGGTTCATCTTGACGCGTTGTGGAACACCGGCATACCATCCGCCGCCCGTAGGCTGGTGAAACTGCGCGAACCCGGCAGGAATCAGCTGACGATCAAGGACGATACTGGGCGGACCACATGGATGCCAAGACACAACGCGCGCTGGTGCTGACGACCACGATCTTGTGTCTGGCCTTCGCGCTTCGCGTGACAGCCGGTTGGTGGTGGCAGGAACACCTGCCGGCCGGCCAACGATTCTTCTTTGGAGACAGTGAAAGTTACTGGACTCTGGCGCGATCGATCGCACACCGCCAACCTTATGAGTTTGGCCCTGGTCCGGGAAAGATCTTTCGCACGCCAGGCTATCCGCTTTTACTGGCTCCTCTCTTTCTCGTACGCGACGATCCACCTGTGATGTGGGCGCGGATCGAGGGTGCGGTCCTGGGGACATTGGCGGTCGCCGGCGTGATGTACTTGAGCCGATCGCTCTTTGACGAGTCGGCGGGTTATGCTGCCGGCGCGCTGTCGGCAATTTATCCGGGCGCGATTGGCACGAGTGTCTTTGTGCTGAGCGAGGCTCCCTACTCTCCGCTGCTCGTGGCTCAGGTCATCTGTTGGGTTGCCGCCTGGCGGGCCGATAGTTGGAAAAGAATCGGGGCTCTGTCGATCGCAACGGGTGCGATCCACGGGATGGCGACGCTGATGCGGCCTAGCCATTTACTGTTTGTGCCATTCGCGCTGGCTCTGGCAATGCTCAGCCCCAACCGCCGCCGACATTTCTTGATAGGAACGTTGATCTTGGCGGCGAGCAGCGCGACGCTGGCTCCTTGGTGGTGGCGGAACTACCAGGTCACGGGGCGGTTCGTCGCCACCACGTTGCAGTTGGGAGCGAGCCTGTACGATGGCTTGAACCCGAATGCGACGGGAGCGAGCGACATGCGATTCGTCGATGACTTCGTCGCAGCCCAACGACGCGCTGACGCCGCCGGAGGCCCTCTCGTGGGCACATTCGATGAGCGGCTCGACGCACGCCTGAAACAAGCGGCTATCGAATGGGCCCGAGCCAATCCGGGGCGAGTGCTGCAACTGGCCATGCGCAAGTTCCTTCGCATGTGGAGCCCGCTTCCGAACGCAGCCGAGATGCAAAGCTGGTTGTTTCGAATCGCGATTCTCGGCAGCTTCACGCCGTTGATGTGCTGCGCGGTCCTCAGTTCGATCCGTTACGCGCCGCGCGGTTGGCCGCTCCTGCTGTGTTGGCTCCCGGCCCTCTATCTCACATGTCTCCATCTGGTCTTCGTCAGTTCGATTCGTTATCGCGAGCCGGCAATGTTGCCGCTTATTGCTCTAGCCGCTGGCGTTTTTCACGGAGTGCCGAAACGATCCCTCAAATCGGTGTTTAGCTGACGCCGCCGCACTTGGTTGGTTCGCCAACCTGTTGGTTCGGCTCCCGCGCGTGGATCTAAACGCCAATGTCTCATTTCAGACCGCTCCAAAAATAAAATATGTTCTTTCGTCGCAAACCAATTCCATACGGTAACTCGCGGGATCGCTCCCGCCGCGAACGGCGTGTGGTGTCGCCATTGCCGAAGCGTCGCCGCAAGCAGGGCCTGTTGCGGCTGCTGGGAGAATTCTGCAGCTGGTTTGGCTTTCTGTTGCTCGTGACTGGCGCGATCGTGGGTGGCGGGTTGTATTTTCTGCATGCGAGATTCGACGACGCGGTGCGCACACATGTCGAGGCGAAGTTCCGAACCGCTTATCCCAAACACCGC
>CAZFLF010001308.1:0-2239 GCA_964519825.1 uncultured Pirellulaceae bacterium
CGGTCGCCGAGGGAATCGTCGCCGGCGGCGGACTGGCGCTGCTGCGTTGTATCGGTGCGGTCGCCGGCGAGGAAGCCAAGTGCGAGGGCGACGAGAAGACCGGCGTTCAGATCCTCAAGCGCGCGCTCGAATCGCCTGCCCGCCAGATCGCAGAGAACTCGGCCGTGGACGGAGGCGTTGTCGTGGCGCGCATGTTGGAGAGTGAGGGAAATCAAGGCTTCGACGCGGCACGCAAGGAGTATGTCGATCTGATCGAAGCGGGGATAATCGATCCCGCCAAGGTCGTCCGCATCGCCCTCGAAAACGCCGTCTCCGTTGCGAGCGTCCTGCTTCTCACCGAAGCGACCATGACTGAAATACCCGAACCCTTAAGAGAACGATCGGCAGAGCCGGAAATGGCGATGTGAGCATGCTGCTGCAATCGAGGGCATGAAATGGAAACGCCAGTCGAAATTGACTTTCAGGGAATGAAAGCGAATCCCACGATACGCGAGGCGATCGTCGGTCATGTCTCCGCGCTCGAGGACCGCTTCGGTCGCATCACGGCCGGTCGCGTTGTCGTCAGGGGACCAACTCGGCATCATCAAGGTGGAGGGGCTTATGAAGTCCACATCCGCCTCTCGCTTCCCAACGGTCGCGAAGTCAATGTCGAGCGAACACCGTCCAACGATGAGCGCCACGCCGATCCCGGCTATGCGATCAACGACGCTTTCAAGCGGGCACGCCGCCGACTACAGGACCATGTCCGCAAGTTGCAGGGTCAGGTTAAGACACATGAACCCGAACCCTCCGGCACCATCGTTGAAATCGACGCAACTGAGGGGTTCGGTTTCTTGAGGACCTCAGATGAACGCGAGATCTACTTTCATCGGAACAGCGTCCTCAACGACGGGTTCCCGCGCCTCAAGATCGGCACCCGAGTCACGTTTGCCGAGGAGCTGGGCGAGAAAGGCCCACAAGCCAGCACGGTCAAGCTGGCGGGGAAACACGGGCTCCGCTGATCAGTAAATCGGACTGAGCCGGGCGGATGCGAGGACGCGTATGCAATCTTGGGCTCAGAGCTACGCCACATCCCCGATTCCCAGCAATTCGTTGATCGATCCGCCAGCGTGACATCGCCGGATCGCCTCGGCGAAGACCGACGATATGTCGAGCGTGACCAGTTGGTCGTCGAAGCCTGCGGTGGGCGGCGCTTGCCGAGCAACCGTATCAGTCACGACGATCTTTTCAACCGCAGACTGCGCAAGATTGGCGCCGGCGTCCTTGGAAAAGAGCCCATGCGTCGCCGCCAGAAAAACCCTAGCGGCGCCGTGGTCGCGGCAAGCATTTGCCACGCGCGCCATCGTTCCGCCGGTGCTGATCAGATCATCGATGACGATGACGGTGCGGCCGGTCACATCGCCCGCGAAGATGTTGCCCGTCACTTTGCCCATGCTGCGGTGTTTCTCCATGAAACCGCCGGCGATCGGGCGCTGGAGCGCGCGTTCCATCGCTTCACGGAAGATGTCCGCGCGTTTCACCCCGCCCGGATCCGGCGAGACGACCGCTAGCGGCGCATCACCGACCAGCGGTTTGAAATAGTCGATAAAGGCAAGATTGGCATCGAGGTGCTCGGTATCGCACCGGAACGCGTTCTGGAACGCGGCTGGATTGTGCACTTCCATGGTTATCAAACGGTTGGTGCCAACTGCCTCGAAGAGCTGCGCGACATAGCGCGTGGTGACCGGATCCCTGGTCTTGGTCTGTCGGTCCTTCCGCGAATAGCAAAGATACGGCACGACGGCCGTCACCCGGCTTGCCGCCGCATCCTTCAGTGCACCAATCAGGAACAGTAGGCGACACAGCTTGTCATGCGGGCTCTGCTCCTCGTCGCCGTGAAGACTGTGGATCACATAGACGTCGCGATTTCGGACGTTTCGCAAGGACCGGATCTTGTGCTCGCCATCCTCGAAACTCCGCTCCTCGTGGATCGCACGATCGATGTGAAGATGGCCGCAAACGCGCTCGCCGAAATCGCCGCTGGCGCCAATCGCGAAGGTCAGGGGACCGTCATCCGGTAGCGCCCGCTTGACGCTCGTGTGAATTGCCGACATCGAGGTCGCCCGCGCTGTTACCCCTCCAAGCACTCCGGTCACGTTTCGATCGTCGCTGGATAGCGGTGCAACCAGGATCTCCACGGATTCGCCGCCTTCGACGTCGTCAGTCGTAAACTCCGCAACCAATGGACCGCCGGCATTCC
>CAZFLF010001309.1:0-2234 GCA_964519825.1 uncultured Pirellulaceae bacterium
CGTGACGGATGTTTCTGCTGGCGAAATCGTCGCCATCACGCAGCAATACTGTATCTACCGGCTCGCCGAAACCGGCAACCTGTGCGTCGCCAACTGGCGGGAAGTCGCCTTGGGCAACATTTGCCCGGCCGACCCGTTGTTGCCGAGTGACGTGACGGTGAATGACCGGCTCAACGCCAGCGCCACCGTGCTGCGGGAGCTGCTGGGGCTCCAGCGTCTCGAAGGACTGCTGACACCGGCCCAAGACGCTGCCTTGGATGAATTAGTCGCCGCGCTTGTGGGATGACGACCCAATGAGCGTCTAGCGAGACGCGCACTTCTGCCTTTTTCGGCCCCTGTTAGCACTGGCAGGGGCTTTTCTTGTTTCTTGCCCCCGTGAATTCCCAGGAAAGGACACGTCATGACCCACAGAGAACTGATCCGCGAAGTGGCCCGCGCTACCGGAGAGTCTCCAGAGACGATCCGCGACTTGGGCTTTGTGCCACTGACCCGCGTTCCATTCGAGCGCGAACCGCTGGCCTTCGATTGGGATACAGGCGAACCGGCGTCCCTGTCGGAGCTGGATACCGTTCTGGCCGCAACGTAGCCAAACGGTTTCGACGCCTAGATAAAAAACCGGGCGGCAGCCGATTCATGGGTCGGTTGCCGTCCGGTCTCCATTTCAAGTACCCAGTTTTCACCAGAGGAGCTGCACATTGCTCACCATCAATCGTTTGCTGGCGCGCCAATTCCGCGCTGTGGCTCGCCGAGTCCTGAATATCACTCCCAGGTTGGTCGCCAACACCGCCGTGCAATTGCTCAGCGGTCCCGACGGATTGGCGATCCGGTGCGCCCGCGGCGGTGCCGCGGTGGAGTGGCGCGACTGTGCTTCCCAGCCCTCGGAGTCCCTCACGGTCCCCTTGACACTGTTTGAGGATTGCGAAGGCAGACGAGCGGAGCCCGTGACCATCGAACAGGATGGGAAACAGCAGATCGCTGGGCAGTGGCGCGACGGCAAAGTGCCGCAGATCTATCGCTATGACCAACCGCCTGTGGATTTGGAATTCCCACAAGTTCCCCAGCAGTTCACGCCGAATCCGCCCGGACTGCTGAATTTGCTGCATCAAGCGATGGGGATCGCTGATCATGGTTCGCACCGCTACGCACTCAATCATATCCGGTTGCGAGGCACCGACGGTTCTGTCGCTGCTACGGACGGCAGGCATTTGTTCTGCGAATCGGGATACCAATTCGGATTCGAAGAAGACGCTCTTGTGCCACGGACTTCGGTCTTTGGCTGCTCAGAGCTGCCACACGACCAACCTGTCTCTATCGGCTTACACGACGGGTGGCTCGCGGTACGTGTTGGCTCTTGGACGCTGCTTTGGAAACTGGATCCCGAGCTGCGATTCCCGCGCATCGAGGACCATCTGCGGGCCGGCGATACCGATCAGACGACGTTGGATCTGGGCGGCAACGACGCGGAGTTTCTGCGTGAGGCACTGATGACCTTTCCCGTGGAGGACGATGCCGCACCTTGGGTGACGGTGGATCTGAATGGCTCCGTCGCCATCCGCTCTCAACCGACCAACCGTCCGCGGCCGGTCGAACTAATCCTCAAGAACTCCCATCGTTCCGGCGCTGAATTGTGTTTCAATTCCGACAGCCGCTACCTAATCAAAGCGTTGGAGCTCGGCTTCCGCCGTTTTTACATCACGGATCCTAAAGGGACCGTGGTATGTCGCAACGGTCTCAGTCATTACGTCTGGATGTTGCTGGACCCGCAAGGCGCCATCGATGCTTCCGTCGAGATGGACCGGATTGAATCGACTGCGATACCAGACACAACTCATCTTCAACCCCAATCTCCCGCGAAGGAACACAAGACCATGACTACTCCCGATCCAGTGCCGGCTCAGCCGGCGTCAAAGAAACTTCAGCGCAAGCGGCCCGGCGGAAAAAACGATCTCATCGATCAAGCCGAAATGCTTCGCGATTCATTGCGCCAGTCGCTGACACAAGCGGTTGAGTTGATTCGCAGCCTCCGTCGGCACCGGCAACAGAGCAAGCTCATGCGCAGCACGCTGGCGTCGCTGAAGCAACTGCAAACCGTTGGCGACTGATTCTTGAGCGTTCAAGAGATTTCCCCGCTCCGAGAAAGTCTCATTCACTCATGCAAATGGAGGTCCTATGCCTTTGAAATTGGTTCTTCCGCCGGATCTGTGGGTATGAATTGAGTCTTGCGTAGTTCTCTG
>CAZFLF010001310.1:0-2232 GCA_964519825.1 uncultured Pirellulaceae bacterium
TTCTGGCCGTCGGATTTTGGGCCCAACGACCAGCGCGGAGCCACCAACCGGATCACTCCTCAGAAAGTCACCAGTGCAGCACGTCTGGTGAAGACTGGCCAGATCTACCAGCTGGGGCGAATCTACGAACACGGCATGCCACTGCCTGGCAAAAGGCACTTCAGTCTGACGATCCCCGGATTGCCGACCGGAGGACCACTCGGGTCGAATCAGATGGTTTCGAACGATGAGTTGTTTAGCGGTGAGATCGGCCAGGTTGGAACTCAGTTCGACGGACTCGGCCATGTGGGTGTCCGCATTAACGGCGAAGACTATTTCTACAACGGCAACAAATTGTCCGAGTTCGGCGATCCGTACGGTCTGAAGAAGCTCGGAGTCGAGAACGTCGGCGTTTTCTTTACGCGCGGGATTCTGCTCGATGTGTGCGCCCTCCGTGGTATCGAACAGCTCCCCGCGGGATATGTCATTTCGCCGGACGAGCTGGCAGGCTGCCTAGAGAAAGCGAAGCTGCAGATTCAGGAAGGCGATGTTGTGCTGATCCATACCGGGCATGGCAAGCTGTGGATGAAAGACAATGCAGCCTACGGCGCAGGCGAACCTGGAATCGGTCTGGCCGCGGCGAAGTACCTAACGGATCGCAAGGTTGCGATGATCGGCGCAGACACCTGGGCGATTGAAGCCGTTCCGCACGAGCGCGACGAACTAGCATTCCCAGTCCACCAATGGGACCTCACCAAGCACGGTGTGTACCACATTGAAAACATTGATCTCGAGCAACTTGCCGCGGACAAGGTGTATGAGTTCTGTTTTGCATTTAGTCCGCTGCGTTTGAAGGGTGCGACGGGTTCGCCCGGGAACCCGATCGCCATTCGTTAATTGGACAGCGCCACTTTGAGGTTTCGACGTGGGATAGGCCTCCAGCCTGTCAATGATTTGGCAAATCGACAGGCTGGAAGCCTATCCCACCGAAATTGACGGATGAGCCAGCTCTTTCGACCACAACTCGTTTCGCAACTTGGCGTCGCCCTGTTTACGGCGGCGGGGGCCGCCGGGTATCAGGCCCTGGCAACAGTCGAATCCCTGGTCAACAGCAGTCTGATGGGACACGACTCGCATGGGGTGATTAGGATTCCGGAGTATCTCGGATTTGTGGCTGACGGGACGATCGTCATCGACGCACCGCTCGTCGTCGAACGGACAGGCCCGGCGACCGCGGTCGTGGACTGTGGACACGGCTTCGGTGCTGTCGGCGCCGAGAAGGCAATCCAAGAAGGCATTCAAATCGCACGCGAGCAGCGGACGGCTTGTGTGATCACGCGTCGTTGCAATCATATTGGACGGGTGGGCGCTTGGGTTCAGCTTGCGGCCGAAAAAGGGATGTTCGCCTTGGCGACATGCAACTCCCCGATCCAAGGACACTTTGTGCTCCCTTGGGGTGGTCGCGAAGGGCGCCTGGGTACCAATCCAATCGCCTATGCGGTTCCAACGGGAGGCGATCCGATTGTTGCCGACTTCTCGACGTCGGTCGCCCCGGAAGGAAAAATCCGTTTCTATCGCAACGAGGGAAAGAAGGTACCGGATGGCTGGATCGTTGACTCGAACGGCAATCCCACCAATGATCCTAACGCGTTCTACGGCCCGCCACGCGGCGGCCTACTGCCGCTCGGCGCGAGTGCCGGCCATAAAGGTTTCGCTCTGAGTCTCCTGGTCGAAATCCTCGGCAGCGCACTGGCCGGGATAAGCTCGCGCGACACCAACGTGTTTGGCAACGGGGTCTGCTTTCTCGTGATCGACCCATCCGCGTTTTGCCCACTGGATCAATTCAGACAGCTTGTGGACGAAACCATTGCCTATATGAAGTCGTCGACTCCCGCTCCGGGGATTGCAGAAGTCCTGGTTCCAGGTGAACTCGAATTCCGCACGCGGAGACAGCGCCAGAAAGTCGGCATTCCGGTAGATGATGCGACTCTCCGTGGAATGCGCGCGCACGGCGAACGCTTGGGAGTCGAAGTCGACGGATTCCTTGATTCGTAAGTCCGTGCAAAGGGATCGGGAGTCTTTTTTAGTGGAATCGTTTCGTTTAACCGCAAGCCGCAGGCGAGCGTGTTTTGGGCAATTTGGAGTGCGGTGGCTTGACACCGCTTTGGATTGCGCGAAGTTGGACGCCTGTTTCAACGAAAGCGGTGTCAAGCCACCGCACTCCAAAGGGACGCCTGCGGCTTGCGGTTAAAC
>CAZFLF010001311.1:0-2225 GCA_964519825.1 uncultured Pirellulaceae bacterium
AGCCGTGTTGCAAAGGCGAATGGGACGAAGAACGGCAATCCGAGTGGCACCAGGACGAGTGTCTCGCGCGCCAATCGCGAGATAGCCGGTAAATCCCGGTACTGAAACCAACTGACCAGGAAAGCAAGGATGCTCACGATGGGAAGCGACAATAGTAGAGCACCGTATCGCGGGTAGCGCTTGGACAACTCCGCCACTACGACCACGATGATGGCAACTAGCGTTACTCGCAACACATTCAATACGATTCCCATCGTGGCATCCTCATGTTGACGGTCTAGTGCTTGTGATCCGCGCCATGCGGTTCTTCCTTGAAATCGCCGGTGTAGGGAGTGCCGCCGATCTCACCGCTGATCGTGCCGGCAAACTCCCGGACGATGCCGATCGTGTCGTGCGTCCCGACGAAACGCGACGACGTGCCTTCCGCTTCTCCCTCCAGAGGCTTTGCGGTCAAGTCGAGTTCAGTCATCGGCTCGTTGATCGTCAGATGAATCGTCTGCGCCTTGATCGGCGACGGCGATTTCTCATCGCTGCCGACGATGTATACGGTGGCTTCCTTCTTGTCGTGATCCACCGTGAACTCGACGTGATAGGCGCCTCCGCCCCAATCGGTCAGTGCGCCGCCGTGCGGGCCGGCCCCATGGGCAGGATGACCCTTGTCCTGGACTGGTGTGGCGGAATTGGTTTGGGGAGCCGGGGCTGGGGCCGGTGTTTGACTGCATCCGGTAAACCCATAAAACATCGCCGAACATGCCATGAGACTCAGGAACCGTTTCATAAAAAACATCTCCATACAAGAAACAGGGGGAACTATGTTGCCGATACTCTCGGCACAACTGCAACGGAAACAGGCCGCGCGAGCGCGGGGTGATCAATCAGGTTCTCTTCGGCGGAATGCTCGGCCTTCACCAGCCGCTCCGCGTCTTTCCCGCTGAACCGCCAGAACAAACCGGGGTGAATGAGGAACTCACAAAACGTTGAGGTCATCAAGCCCCCCAGGATGACGGTCGCCACTGGGTACAGAATCTCGCGCCCAGGCTCTTGGCCGCCCCAAACCAACGGCACCAGGCCGATACCAGCGGTCAGCGCCGTCATCAGCACCGGCGCAAGGCGCTCCAGGCTGCCGCGGAGTACCATCTTCTCGCTGAATTCTTCATTCTCTTCCTTCATCAAGTGGAAGTAATGCGTCACCAGCAGAATGCCGTTGCGAACCGCGATCCCGCCGAGTGAAATGAATCCCACGAGGCTCGCCACTGTTAGAGACTGCCCGGTGAGGACCAGTCCCAGTACGCCGCCGATGAACGCCGTCGGCAGGGCATTGAGGATTTGCAGGACGATCGGCACTGATGGGTAAAGGAGCATGAGCACCACGAACATCCCCACGACGGAGACGGCGGCGAGCAGCGCAATCAGCGCCGTCGCGCGCTGCTGACTCTCGAACTGGCCACCGTATTCGACAAAGTAGCCGGCGGGTAACTCGACCCGGTCCTTGACGCGCTGCTGAATCTCAGCGACCGCACTGGCGAGATCGCGGTTCTGCGTGTTGCAGCGAATGACGATTCGGCGGCGGGCATTCTCACGGTTGACGGCATTCGGGCCAATTCCTTCGCCGATCTCTGCCAATTGCGACAATTCGACCTGTCCGAGACCATCGGGCAGGTCGATCCGCAGCCGGCCCAGGTTCGCATAATCCGTGCGGTAACTCTCTTCGAGTCGAATCAACAGGTCGAAGCGCCGCTGGCCTTCCAATACTTGTGAAGTAACCTCTCCTTGCAAGGCAGTTTGCAGCACCTTTCCCACGTAGGCTCGTGTCACCGCGTACTGTGCGAGGGCATTTGGCTTCAGTCGAATGTGAAGTTCTTCCGTTTGACGGATGGGTTCGACAACCGGCGGCGTGAGGCCCGGCACGTCCTGGATTGCGGCCTTGATTTTCTCGGCCGACGAAAGAAGCGTGTCGAGATCATCGCCGACAACCTTGATCGCGATCTGGGCATACACGCCGGAAACCATGTGGCTGATGAGGTGCGCCAGCGGCTGCTCGACCTCAATGTCGACCCCCGGCACCTCTTTGCGCAGCTCCTTGAGCAGTTGTTCGATAATCTCCTCTCGACTTTCGTGCATGTCGGGGTTCATGCTGAGGATGTACTCCCCTGCGTTGACCGGAGCGGCGTGCTCGTCCATTTCAGCGCGGCCCGTGCGGCGCACGAAGTGCAGAATTTCGCCAT
>CAZFLF010001312.1:0-2221 GCA_964519825.1 uncultured Pirellulaceae bacterium
CGACGACTCCGGGCCGCAGATGGTGTTTCGTCCTGGGCCGGTGTTTGCCAATTTGGTGCTGGCCGACGAAATCAATCGCGCCGCTCCGAAGACTCAGTCCGCGTTATTGGAAGCCATGGCCGAGCGACATGTGACGGTCGGAGGAAAAACGTACGAGCTCGAAGAACCGTTTCTCGTCGTGGCAACGCAGAACCCGATCGAGCAAGAAGGGACCTACCCGCTGCCGGAAGCGCAGCTGGATCGGTTCATGATGGAAATTCGGGTGGGATATCCTTCGCCGGAGCAGGAACAGGAAGTGGTCATGCGAACCACCTCCGGCGCGACGCGACTGCCGAAGCCGGCCTTGGACCGAGCAACATTTCTCGAGTTGCGCGATCTGGTCTTTGCGGTCCCCTTGCCCCCCAATGTTGCGGCGTACGCAGTGCGGCTGTGCGGTGCTAGCCGACCCGAGGACGTGCGGGCAGCCAAGCTGGCCAAGGACTATATCGCTTGGGGAGCCGGCCCACGTGGCTCGCAGAACCTGGTGCTGGCGGCCAAAGCGCGGGGACTATTGGACGGCCGCACCGCACCGAACATCGAGGACATCCGAGCAGTCGCTCATCCGATCCTACGGCATCGGTTGATCGTCAATCACCGAGCGGTGGGGGATTCGATTACTTCGGAACAGATCGTCGATCATCTTCTCAAAGAAGTCTTGGCGTGAGCACGCAAACGCGGAGCCGGTATTTGGACCTGCGGGCGCTGGCGGCGTTGGAACGGATGCGGTTTACGACGCGGCAACGCATCGAAGGCACCTACAGCGGTCGGCATCAATCTCGACTGCAAGGGGGCGCGGGAGAGTTCGTCGACTTCCGCGAATATTCCGGCAGCGAAGATCTCCGGCGGTTGGATTGGAAAGTCTACGCCCGCACCGGGAAGGCATTCGTGCGGCTGCACCAGGACGAAACGAACTTGCTCTGCACGTTGGCCCTCGACGCGAGTGGCTCGATGTCATTCGGAAATCGGGGCCAGATCGGGTCGAAGCTGCAATATGCTCAATATCTGGCCACGGCGCTCAGCCATGTTATTACGCGCGCTCAAGATCAGGTTGGCCTGGCGGTGCTGGGTGCGAGCCTGCGCGAGCACGTTCCGCCGGGCGCGACGTTGACTCACGTGGCTCTAGTGCAGGAGCTGATCGAACGGCTCAGCGTGCAGCCCACGACTACGATGGGCGTAGCCCTGCGGCAACTTTTCGAACGCTCGAACCGCCGCGGAGTGTTAGTCCTGATGAGCGATTTCTTAATGGACGATGTGGAGGATGTGTTCTCCGCATTGCGAACGTTTCGCCACCGCGGCTGGGAAGTGATCGTTCTGCACATTGTCGATCCGGACGAAGAGCGGCTTCCAGACGGAGCCGCCTTTCGTTTCGAGGGGATGGAGGAAGATGGTCAAGTCTCTTGTTCTCCCGCGGAAATTCGCGATGCGTATGAGGATCGGTTCAAAACACATCTAACCATGGTGCGGCAGCTCACCATGGCGGGTGGTTGCGACTACCGGCTTGTTTCCACCGCCGTTTCCTATTTGCGGACACTTCAAGGATTCCTGGTCGAGAGGGCAGGGTAGTATGTTTCTTCACCCGTGGGCCATCGTTCTCGGAATCGCGGCGGTTGGACTGCCGGTTGCCGTCCATTGGCTGACCAAACCGCGGCCAGTGCGAATGCCGCTGTCGACGTTGCGATTCGTGCGCGAAGCGGTCCGGCAACGCAGAGCGCGACACCGGTTGCGCGACTTTGTTGTGCTCGCATTGCGAACCATAGCCGTGTTGTGCGTGGCGCTGGCCGTGGCTCGGCCGAAATTCGGTGACCAGCCGCTAGTGTCCGATGCGCAGCAGGGTTCGACGGTTCGCGTCGTGGTTCTCGACGTCAGCCAAAGCATGGCCGCCGTTAGCCGCAGTGCCGCAGCGATCGAGCGAGCTCGCACGATTGCCGCCGGTCACTTGCGTTACCGCCCGGACCTGCGAGCAAATCTGATCTTGGCCGGCGCTCAACCACACCCGGTGTTCTCACATCCATCACAAAACTTTGAAGCGTTGCGCGATGAGCTGCAGCGGGTGAGCGTGCGTCCCGATCGGCTGGACATCAATCGAGCGATCGGAATGGCCGCCGAGATGTTGGCACTCGAATCGCCAAACGATTCGCGGCGGCGCGAATTGGTCGTGGTCAGCGACTTCCAACGATCGAAT
>CAZFLF010001313.1:0-2219 GCA_964519825.1 uncultured Pirellulaceae bacterium
TCAATAAGGCGGGGGGGGAATATTTCCGTGCGGTCGTCAAGCTGAATTACCCGGGTCCTTCGTTGGCCTGGACCGCGCAGCGGATGAATAGCCCTACGCTCGCCGATTGAGCGCGCAGGCATAATTAGCTTGAAATCAGGAGCCTGGTATGCGAAAAGAGTACTGACTTTGGATTAAGGTCGTTGGGTTTGGGGCTGCGAATTGACCGGAAAGCACTCGGGGGTTTCCGCCAAAACTGCCAGCTCTAGACCACCACTTATGGCCAATATCCTCTTGATTGACGACGACAGCGATTTCAGCTGGCTCCTGCAGCGGGCCCTCTCTGGGCGGGGCCATCAGGTGGAATACTTAGAGCGCGCCGCCGAAGGGCCGGATGTGCTAGCCAACGGGCAATTCGACGTGGTTCTGCTCGACAACAAAATGCCGGGCATGTCGGGGATCGAGTTCCTGCATGCATTGCAGCAGCGCGGAAGCAGCACGCTCGTGATCTTGATGACCAGCCACGCCACCACAGATACTGCCATTCGAGCCATGAATCTGGGTGCCTTTGACTATGTCGTCAAGCCAACTCTGGTGGACGAGCTGGTGGCTGAGTTGGATCCGCTCATCGGCAAAGCGGTGGATCTGGTTCTGGCGGCGAAACAGCATGTTCACTTACCGGGAGAGGGTGATGCGAATGCCATTGAACCGACCGGGATGTTGCTACGCGGCCAGAGCAAACCGATGCAGGAGGTGTATAAGCTCATCGGCAAAGTCGCCAGCAGCGAGACTCCGCTGTTGATTCGTGGAGAAACCGGCGTTGGCAAGGAACTGGTCGCCCGGGCAATTCATGCGCACAGTCGACGCAAGAGTCGTCCCATCGTGGCGATCAACTGCACCTCACTCAACGAACACCTGTTGGACGACGAGTTGTTTGGTCACGAACCCGGGGCATTCACGGACGCCGCAAAACTTCGCAAAGGGCGTTTCGAGTATGCTGATGGCGGCACGCTGTTTTTAGACGAAATAGGTGACATGCCTGCGCCGCTGCAGGCGAAGTTACTGCGCGTACTGGAAACCAAAGAGGTTTCCCGCATCGGGAGCAGCGAGTCGATCAAGGTGGATGTACGCATCGTTTCCGCCACGCATTGCGACCTGGAATCCGCGATCGACGCCGGCAAGTTTCGCGAGGATTTGTTCTATCGCCTGAACGGTGTGACGATTCATGTGCCGCCGCTACGCGAGCGTGGTGAAGACCTGCGGCTGCTGGCCGAGCATTTCCTGATAAAAGCTGCCACTGAAGCCGGACACCCGCCCCCCGCGGTCGAACCCGGCGTCTGGGAATTGCTCCGTCAATACTCCTGGCCGGGAAACGTTCGCCAACTGCAAAACGTCATTCGGCGGGCTGTGCTGGTGTGTCGCGGGCAGATCAGGCCTAGCGATATCGTCCTCCCCGCAACCCGCCCGACACAGCCTCAGCAGCATATTCAGCCGGGGTGCAACGAAGAGCAAGCCTCGGCGGGCCTACAAACCGCCGTCCGCTGGGCTCTCGAGACCGGCCGCTCAAACCTCTATCCAATGCTTCACGACATGCTGGAACGCGAAATGATTAGGTTGGCGCTAGTTGAATTGGATGGGAATCAGACCCAGGT
Source organism: uncultured Pirellulaceae bacterium (assembly GCA_964519825.1). Classification (GTDB taxonomy): domain Bacteria; phylum Planctomycetota; class Planctomycetia; order Pirellulales; family Pirellulaceae; genus CAZFLF01. The sequence goes on from CAZFLF010001313.1 coordinate 1,632, forward strand.
GGCCAAGCGACTGGGAATGGCTCGCAATACGGTCCATTCTCGCGTGCAATCCTATGGCCTGGACCAAAACTCCTCGGCGGAAAATCCGAACCGCTAGTTGCTCCATCGTGCTGACAAGGCTGGCGTGGTTTTTCGTTCTCGTGAAGTCAAGGCGCAACAACGCACGCCGTGAGCGGACGCGCACCGCATGAGCGATTCGTCGACGGGATAGCTGTTGCCGGCAGCAGACCGTTTGGACCGCAACCGTACTCCACATCGTACTACCGGAACAACAACTCTGTTTCTGTCAGATGGAATGGACAACTGGCTTGGCAATTCTGGCCCCGGCCTCTCGTTTGCATGAAGCTGTCGAGTGAACCGGACAAAAAATGCATAGCCGTCTTGGGGCTGGCAGATGTGCAGCGCCTACGGTCGAGCGCGGCAGCCAATACTCCCTTAGCGCTTCAAGGCTAAGGTTAGAAAGCAACCCGCACGGCTCGGCACGCTAGGGGTCCGCCAAGCAGAAGTTGGTAGGTTGGCCTTCCTAGGCCGACCATGAACTCGACGGCCTTGGAAGGCCATCGTACGTGTCAATTTAGGTTTGGCAGA
>CAZFLF010001314.1:0-2215 GCA_964519825.1 uncultured Pirellulaceae bacterium
GAACATGATTTGATGGGCGAGAGTGGTCTTGCCGCCGCCAGGCGCGCCGGCGATGATGTTAAAAGAAAACTCCGGTAAGCCACCCCCTAAAATCTCATCCAGACCCGGCACGCCGGTCGGCAGTTTCCGAATAACCACCTGTTCTTGCACACTCATGTTTTTTCCTCAGTTCACAGATCGGCTCCGGTTGACGCATCCGGCCATTTGTCACCTATTAGGCGTAGAGTTAAAGGTTCGCCGATGAAGGTCACCAGCAGTTCCAGCAGGTGGGCCAGGAGAACCATTCCGCCGTGCGCTGCCTTTCCCGACTCTTGACTATGTTCAATTCCATCGAATCCTTCCAAAGAGCCGTCCGCGCGTACTTGCACCATATTTAGCGAAGGGGCTTCCGCCTTTGCCAATGTCAAAGCTCGGGATAAAAGGGATCGAAAGCCAACAACTCCCGCGAGCGTGATGAGGTGCGTACGCAATTCCTCAATAACCTGATTCGTGACATCTAAGCGTGCATCAGACGAGTTTTCCTGCGCTGCCTCGGCAGCAAGTAATCGCCGAGCCAGGTCTTGAACCTTTGGAGAAGCCGTAATCATCGAATATATCTCTGACGCCTCATCTTAGTTGCTGGAACTTGAATTTGATTTTTCACCCACTTCCTTCGCAATACTTACACGAACGTCGGTGTTCTACTGAATGGCCCGCAGGTTTGTCGTCGGTCGATTTGCAACCTCAAGGCGCAACTCCCTCCCCAGAGGCTGGCGAAAAGCAAGTTAGAAAACGGGGGGGCGCACAGTGTGCGTGTGATTGTACTAGAGGGGAAACGGGCCTCGCAATGGTAACTCATCGACGCAGAGTTGGTAAGGACCTATTATCAGCTCTTAGGAATTTGAGACAATGCATTGGTGATTTTGAGTACCGGCGCAAAACTGTTTGGTGAATTGAGTAGGACTTCAAGATGCGCGAAGACTGAATAGTTCTTAGTCTTTCCCAAAATCGCACGTCTACGAAATCGGCGAACATGATGCCCAAATGGGTACGAAATTGTCCGCAAATGGCCGCATCTTCTCCATTCTCTCGCGATCCTTCCTTAGCAATCTCCTTGCAAGAGTGTGACTAAAGCATGGCAAGCGCCAACGAGAGCGAACAATGACCGAAGTATCGTGTCCTTCGTTCGTTTATCATTCGATCCCTTATTGAGCCCTTATTGGGCTCCGGCCTGCGGGCATGGTTCTTGCCACAACTACAGTCGTTAACAAAGATTCAGCAAAGTAACAGCACTGCTTGGGGCCGCAACCAAACGCTTCAGCTCTGCGCGAGAAGATTTGGTTGGATTAAGAGAAGGAGAGATTTATGAACAGGATCAAAGTATGGCCGCACATGACGATCGTGGCAGTAGTGGTTGCGCTCATCGCCGGTTTAGGCGTGGCCTTTTGGATGAAGCATGAGCAGACGACATCCGCCGAGGAACTGCCCTATGCAGCTCGCATACAAAGAGTGGATGGCGAGGTCGCTTTCAGCGATAGCCTCCCAAACACGGACGCCACAGATGCGAATGCCGTGTGGACAGCTGCTACTCCGAATCAACCCTTCTCAGTAGGTGATCGGATCTACACGCGTGATAACGCGCGCACCTCGCTCGCCTTCAGCGGACGCAATTTCGCACGGCTCGATCCAAACACATCACTTGACGTAGTGTCGCTTGGGGATCGCCGCACTCAGCTCGCGCTCCGCGACGGCTCGGCCATGTTCGACCTTGGGCATTTACAACCTGATGAATTGTTTGAAGTGGCCACGCCCTACGGCGCGGTAGACTTCGATGAGCCCGGGCTTTACAACGTCGGTTTCGACGACAACGGTGGTGTTCTCGTCTCAGTGCTGAGCGGACTGGCGCAGGTTGTAGGTTTGGGTGGATCCGGCGAGATCAACAAAGGCGAGATTCTGACACTGTTGGGACAGACCGCGGCCCAGGTCGCGCTGTCGCGCTTGAATGGCGACGATGCCGGATATCTGGTGGACGACTATTATCGCTATCAGTATCCAGATACCTACGACGGTCGTTACAGCAGCTACGACGCTTATCTTCCTGACCCGAACTATTACGATCCATACCGTCGTAACGCGAGTTATCAGTACGCGAGTTCAACCATTCCTGGCATCAACGACCTCGATTACTACGGCGACTGGCAGAATGTTGACGGTTATGGCAATGCCTGGAGACCGC
>CAZFLF010001315.1:0-2214 GCA_964519825.1 uncultured Pirellulaceae bacterium
GTCCGAGATCCAACGAATTGGATTCCACCGTCTGTTGTAGCTTGCTCAGATCGACGGTCTTGTTGGGGTCGGACGGCGGCTTCATCGCATCGAAATCGATCGAGTCGGAATCGACCGTCGATTGAATTCGGCTGATATCGATCGTTTGATTTGCGTCTTGAGTCGGCTGACCAACGGCGGTCCCACCACGGAGCGCATGACCACATTTCGGACAGTTGCCATTGTGGATGTCGGTCTCAGTCAGTTTCGTTTTACAAACGGGACAAGGAATCATGTCGTCACCAACGAATTTTCAATTTGTCGACCTGCGTCAACCGGAACCCGGTGACGACAAGCAGTCTGGATATTTGGACAGGTCTGGAGCGATTACTCAGGAAGGATTGTTCAGTTTTCGCCACAAGCGGGCGGCTGTCGTCATCGATCGGGGCGCGTCCGTCAGGGCTGCGTCCACGCCGGCCGGCCAACGGTTGTCATCGGGTTTCCACGGTTTGGGCGCCGGTTCCTCAATTACCGCGACGAGCCGAGAATCTTGGTCGGTCGCCGGGAATGCGCCATTCTGGTTGGCCTGCGGCTGGGCTGGCGCAGGAGCGTTGGCATCGGGCGATTGATCCGCGCCCGGCTGTTTCTCACTGGCCCCCTCGCGATAGTTTGGCGGCACGACTTTGCCGTTGAAGATATGAACGTCGAGAATCAACCGGATTCGTCGCGTGCGAACTTCCTCCAAGTACACCCGATAGTGTCCGTTCGGGAACCGGCGTGAGCGGAACAGGGACAGAGGATCATTCAGCCATTCGAGACTCAAGTCGATCCGCTGCGTGCTCTCCGTGCCGGCGACGTCGTCCACAACTATCATGAACAAGCGATACTCTTCTTGCGTCTGTAAATCGAACGCCACCGATCTGAACTCGCCGCGCACGCCGGCACTGGCCGTGAAGGAAACGGCAGTTTGCACCGGCGGTTCAGGTGCCACCGTGCGGAGTTCCACAGGAACGATCACGCTTTCGACAATCTTAATGAACGCAAAATTGCCGGTGCCCGGAACTGAGAATGTATCTTCCTGGAAACTGAACACTTCGCTGGCGACCTGGTTTACAAAACGGATGCCGTTGAACACCGCCGATCCGTCCTCCGGCCGAAGCGCATCGTTCACGACGCTGCCCGCCGGGCGAGCGTCGTACCGCAACTCGACGCGAATCGGAATCGGGGTAGAGGGATCGTCCGGGTTAGGATGTTGGAAGTACTTGTGGGTGAAGGTATAGACTCCCGGCTCGCGAGTTCCGAACAGGCCCGTCTCGCCGCTGACGAATCGCGGGTCCTGGTTGCCAGGCTCGCGTAGCGGATGGATCGTACCGGGAATCGGGTAGCTCTCGACTTCGCCGTCCCCCCAGTCGATCTGGATGTGGTAATTCGTTTCCAGATGCGTGTCATCGCCGAGTGTAACTTTGACAAATCCTCGACCCTGCTCGTCGATATCCGAGCCCCCTTGGTCAATGATCTGGATGGACAGAATCGGCGGCACGTTGGTGATTTGACCGGTCGCGGTACGGACGATGACGTAGTTGGAGTCACCGTCGTCGACGAGCACGTCATTCCGAGCTTCGCCGCGCACCGCTCCTTGTCCGGTCACCATGATCTCAAAGAACTGTTCGGGATTGGACGGGTTCTCCACTTTGCCGGGGGGTTCCGGCAAGCTGTCGTGAATCACCAGGTCGCCGCCGGCAAACAGGAAGATCGAGCCGTCGCCGCCCCGATTCTGAATGGGTGCGTCCACAATCAAATCGCCGGGAAACTCGGCGCGCAGACTCGTATCGCCCCCCGCCCGATTGCGAATCGCTTGTTCGACGATGAGCGAACCGAGATTGGAAATCGCGATCGATCCCGGACCACCGTTGTCCAGACCGGCGAAACCGTCGACCGTTCCGATCGTCAGAACGCCAACATCCCGGTTGGTGATCTGAATGCCCCCCGACGTCGAATTCGACGCTACCAGGAGGGAGATTTCGGTCTCAAGCGGATTGGCAGCGAGCGCATCCTTGCCGGTACCCGTTGCCTCGGTGCCGATCCCGCGCGCGGCTTGTAAGAGGGCGGTTGCTGCAACTATGTCGGCCCCCGTCGCATCGCCGCCGTCGAGAATCGCGCCAGCAGCCGACGTCAACGTCGCACGAGACGCCGTCACCAATCGGCCCACCGTAATGTTCTCGGTGGCGATCACGA
>CAZFLF010001316.1:0-2208 GCA_964519825.1 uncultured Pirellulaceae bacterium
GGGCTATTTTTCCGGGAGTCAAATCATGGCGCTCCGCGAAAGTTTTCTTAGCTGTCTCTCCGGACACACTCGCTACTTTGGCCATCGGACGAGCGAAACGACTCGCCACGTTCTACCACCCGCTTCGCATTGAACCGCTGGAAGCTAGGCAAATGCTCGTCGGCGAGTTTACTGACCTAGGCGATCGCGGGTTGGTCAACGTGGCCGGCAGCTCGATGGAGTGGGGGGATTACGACAACGACGGCGATCTGGACGTCCTGCTCAATGGAATCCTCAGCGGCAGCGGCATTGTCTCACGCGTGTACCGCAATGCCGGCGGCAGTTTCAGCGACATCAGCGCCGGCCTTATCGGTCTTTTCTCGGGTTCAGTGGCGTGGGGAGATTACGACAACGACGGTGATCTGGACATCCTCCTCACGGGGCGAATCAACAACTCCACCCCCTTCACGCGTGTGTACCGCAACAGCGGCGGCAGTTTCAGCGACATTAGCGCCGGCCTGAGCGACGTTAAATATAGCTCGGTGGCGTGGGGCGATTACGACAATGACGGCGATCTGGACATCTTGCTCACGGGAGCGACGGGCGGCCCTTTCAGCAACACCCCCATCGCGCGTCTGTATCGCAACACCAGCGGCAGTTTCAGCGACATCAGCACGGGCCTGACCGGCGTTCACGGTAGCTCGGCGGCGTGGGGTGATTACGACAATGACGGCGATCTGGACATCTTGCTCTCGGGGGGATTTATCGGCGACTCTAGCGCGCGCGTGTACCGCAACAACAGTTCAACGGCCAACGCAGCTCCCAGCGCGCCGACAGATCTCGGGGTGACGTCGAACGGCCTGACTTCGGTCATGCTCTCGTGGACGGCCCCCAGCGACAACGTGCCCACGCCCAGTGGCACCGCCACGCCGACCGCCGGCCTGGGCTACAATCTCCGCGTCGGCACCACGCCCGGCGGCAGCGATGTGGTGGGGCCGATGTCGTTCCAGAATCCGCCCACCGCTCAAAACCGACGGCCTGCGCAAGATCGCCCAGCGAGGGCTGATCCAGGGTACAAGCTGGACGCTTCGGAACCTGACGCCCGGGGCAACCTACTACTGGAGCCTGCAAGCCGTTGACACTGCATTGGCCGGCAGCCCCTTCGCCACGGAAGGCAGCTTCTTATTTACAGCAGAATTCCCAGAGATCGCTGTGCGGGGTAATAACATCTCGATTGCTGACGGCGACACCACGCCCAGGCTCGCGGACGACACAAATTTCGGTTCGGCACTCGTCGTTGGGGGCACGATTAGCCGCACCTTCACGATTCAGAACATCGGCACGGCGAGCCTAACTCTGTCCGGTTCCCCAAAGGTCGTCGTGAGCGGCGCAAACGCAGCGGACTTCACGGTCACTGTGCAGCCCAGTTCGCCAGTGGCGTCCGGCGGCGGTTCGACCACCCTCACCGTGGTATTCGACCCCAGCGGACCCGGTGCGCGTACGGCCACACTCTCGATCGCCAACGACGACTCGAACGAGAACCCCTACGACTTCGTAATCAAAGGGGTTGGCACCACTCCCGAAATCAACGTGCAAGGCAATGGTCTGTCAATTGTCGATGGCGACATTACGCCGAGAGTCGCGGACAACACAAATCTCGGTTCGGCTCTCGTCTTCGGTGGCACGATCAGCCGCAGCTTTACGATTCAGAACATCCGCACGGCGAATCTGAACTTAACCGGCTCACCCAAGGTGGCGATCAGCGGCGCGAATGCAGCGGACTTTACGGTCACTGTGCAGCCCAGTTCACCCGTGGCGCCCGTTGGCGGTACGACCACCTTCACAGTGGAATTCGATCCCAGCGGCACCGGTGCTCGCTCGGCCACGCTCTCCATCCCCAACGATGACTTGAACGAGAATCCCTACGATTTCGCCATCAAAGGAATTGGCACCGATCCAGGAAGCAACCTGCAAGGCCGCCGCGCGGCCGAGAAAATCGGCACGGCGAGCTTGAACTTGACCGGCTCTCCCAAGGTCGCGATCAGAGCCGCCACCGCAGCCGGCGGTTTCATGGCGTTCGACAACCAATTGCCCGCCTTGAAATCGGTCATGGCCGAATGGTCGTCCAGCAACAGCGACAACACGCGAGCCAATAACCTGCGGAGTGGTACCGGAGCTATTCTGACCGGCACTGGAGTGAAGCTCAAAACAAGCGGTTCAGGTCGCACG
>CAZFLF010001317.1:0-2206 GCA_964519825.1 uncultured Pirellulaceae bacterium
GTGGCGGCAAAAGCCATCGCGGCGACCGCCCCCGCAACCGGCAAATAGTCTTTCCCGACGGCGATGGCCGAGCCGGCGTTGAAGCCGAACCATCCGACCCACAGCATGCCCGCGCCGATCAAGCTCCACCCAATGCTGTGCGGCAGGAATTGCGCCGTGGGATAGCCGCGCCGCTTCGGCAAAATCAGAATCAACGCCAGGGCCGACACTCCCGCCAACAGGTGCACCACCGTTCCACCGGCGAAGTCCAGCACACCCTTCTGAAAAAGCCATCCATTAACGTTCCAGACCCAATGACACACCGGGTCGTAGACGATCGTCGCCCAGAGCACGACGAACAGGCACCAAGCACTGAATTTCACCCGTTCGGCGATCGCCCCGACGATCAGAGCCGGCGTGATGATCGCGAACATCATCTGGAACATGGCGAACAAAAGTTCCGGAACGCCTGTGGGGGCCGATCCCGTCGTATCGCCAGTAGTGACAATCTTGCCGTAGCTGTTCGACCCGTCGACCGGCGTGACCTCGCTGAACGACTTGAAGAACACCAGCCCCGGATCCCAGCCGAGATAGCTGAGTCTCGGCTTGTCGGTGCCGTCGTCGTTTTTGCCGCCGTCCACGGTAATCGCCGAGGGGACAGCGAACGCCATGTTGTATCCATAGGCGATCCATTGCACGCACACCAGCGGTATGCAGACCATCACGCACATGAACATATTGAGCAGGTTCTTCGCGCGGACCATGCCGCCGTAGAAGAGCGCGAGTCCGGGCATCATGAAGAAGACGAGCGCCGCGCTGACGAGCATCCAAGCGATCGATCCGGTGTCATACGTTCCCGCGAGATGGGGCAACGCGACCGTCGTCGACGGAGCAGGAGCGGACAGGGCCGCAGCTGCAGTTTCCGCTGGCGGCGATTCCGTTGGCACCGCCGTCGCTGGTGCAGCTGACTCGGCAGGGGTTGCCGCCGCAGGAGGCTCTTGTGCCCACAGGGCTGACGTAAGAACAAAACCTAAAAGGACCCAACACGCTCCCAGCGCCGCAGCGCGGGAATCAAGAAATCGAAACATAGTAACCGCCTTTCCAGAGAGACATTTGCGTCGAAACACACCCAGCCTGATCCACGTGATTCACATGTGAACCAAAGCAATTGAAAATACGCGTACGCTTGAAGTTCGCGCTAAAAGCAGAGGGCGTGCCAGTCGTGCAAGCAATTTCGACGGCAGCTTCGTAAATCGCAATTAGATCGACACTTATGAAAACTGGATTGCGACAGTTGGGGGCAGGGACATGCCGGCTTGTTGCAATCGAAGCATCGCTTGCCTATGAAGCGTGCAGCATCACAAACCCCGTAGCCGTCACGCTCCGCCGTGACGTGGCTTGGCAGCCAAGTTCGCGTCGCCATGTTGAAGCGGCGTCACGCCAAAGCATGACGGCTACAATCTCAGGCGAGTGGCCTATCCCCCGGCTCTTCGAATGAGTGAGTACTGCTCGTGAAGCTCTTGCCGCGCGATGGCTACCAAAAGGTCCTCTTTCTGATTTTTCTCGGTTTCTTTTTCGCCAGTTGTATTGCACCTCCGTATCCTCAATTCCTGTTGATGCAACATGCGCCGACATTGTTGGCGGCTCTAGTACTGGCTTATGTATCGAATCAGATCGTCATCAGTCGGCTCAGTTATTCGTCAATCATTGTTTTTTTGAGCCTGCATACTTTGGGTGCGCGCTACCTGTATTCCTACGTCCCGTACGATGTTTGGTCCAAACAGTTACTGGGCTTCAGTCTCAGCGAGTCGTTCGGATTTCAACGTAATCACTACGACCGCGTGGTCCACTTTTTCTATGGATTCCTGATGGCTGTTCCGATTCAGGAGTTCGAACGCCGACATTTTCGCCTTTCCGTTGCGGTGTCATCCGTACTGGCGATCGAGTGTATCATTGCCACCAGCGCCAGCTACGAATTGATCGAGTGGCTGGTCGCGGTCATCTTTACTCCGGAGTGGGCCGATCAATTCCTCGGACACCAGGGGGACATTTTCGACGCGCATAAGGACATGGCGTTAGCAACGTCAGGAGCGGTCCTGTCCGTGATTCTTCTGGCCGCGATGAGTCGATGGCGCACGAAGTTCTAAGAGATTTAGCCCTGACAAACAGACCTACTGCTCTGTCACAGCTAAAAACGGGGATTGGATCACTGAGCGGAACGGCGCCA
>CAZFLF010001318.1:0-2201 GCA_964519825.1 uncultured Pirellulaceae bacterium
CCAGAAACGGATGCTCTCAGGTAACCCGTCGCGATCCCTCGGTCCTGGTAACAATTCCAGGAAGAAGCCAGCGTCCCCCTCGTCAAATGACCGCAGTCCCTTGGGAACCACCAGGAGGGGCCGAGCAGCCGTGACAGTCGATTGTTGACCGCTGGCCAGCCAATGCTGCAAGTCACTCGCCAGATCGAGTGCACTGGAGTAGCGATCTGTAACTCGTTTCGACAGACATTTGAGGCAGATGCGTTCCAGTTCGGCCGGAATCTGTTCGAAAATCTGACGCGGGGGTTTGGGGTCGCGATGCTGAATCTCGTCGAAGAGTTCGTTGCGACCTTCGCCGCCAAAGGGACTTCGCCCCGTGAGCATCTCATACAAGATTACCCCCAGGCTCCAGATATCACTGCGGCCATCGAGGCGATGCGTCTCGCCGCGCATTTGTTCGGGAGACATGTAGGCGGGCGTGCCGGAGAGCTCACCCCTGCGACGTCGCTGGATGGTCTCGTGGACAGCCAGTCCAAAATCCGCCACGCGGGGCCGTTGCTGCGCATCCATCAGGATGTTCGCCGGTTTGAGGTCCCGATGGACGAAGCCCTTTGCATGCGCGAACGCCACCGCCTCGGCAATGGCTGCCATCACTCGCGCCGACTTCTCGCATGCTAGCCCAGGCGATTGGGCTTTCAGGAACTTGCCGAGGTCCTGGCCATCGACATATTCTTGCACGATGAACACGTGCATGCCGTCCCGGCCAACCTCGTGAATCGTGACAATTCCAGGATTCGTCAGTTGAGCGGCGGTGCGTGCCTCCACCATCAAGTTGTCCATCTCCTCCGGGGACGAGAATCGCTTGGGGTGCGGAACCTTGAGCGCCACCAAACGATCCAGCTCTCCGTCCCGTGCCAGATACACAGTTCCAAACGCGCCTCGTCCCAGTTGGCGTTCGATCTTGAACCGTCCGAGGCGAACGGGGATTGCTGTCGCGTCCTGCGTCGCCCTACGGGCCCTCGGCGCGCTTTCTGATTCAGGGGCGTTGTCCAAAACGAGCGATTCTGTCTCTGAAGTGTTCGATGTCTCCGGTCTGCGCTGCTGGATCAGTGCAAAAGCCGCATTCACCGTCTCGGTATGTTGGGGGAACCGACGGTGGAACTCCTCACGTTCGGCAGTATGTCCCGCAGCCCAGCGCAGATCGACTTCCCGTGCGATCAGCTCGCAGAGTGCCGCGGCGCGACCTTCGTCGGCGATGCGGCAAATGAAATCTTCGATCCGGGGCGACTGGCCGGCTCGCCAAGCCTGTTCAAAGTCGCGGCAGAGTCGATTGACCTCCAACATCGACGGAATTGGAATCGCGTCGAACGGGCCGTTTCCGTGATCGTTCATGTTTCATGGTCCTGATTCCAAATCTTGCGAATCGTGTTCAGGTGTCGCTCAATGCTCCGTTGATCCATATTCAACCGCTGGGCGATTTCCTGATTTTGCGATCAGTACCCAGAGTCCTTAGTTCCGGACATTATCGCGTGTCGCGCAGGCGCATGGAATCGACTGCAACATCTGGCACGGTCTTGCTCCTCGTCGGGTTCCCAACTGTCGAAGCCAACGACGTAGTACTATTCTGTTTGGCGTTGTGCCGCTGTCCGACGTTCGCCAGTGTCGCTCTTGGACTCTATTTGAGGCTGTCAGCGAATGATAAACAAAACGGCTATCGGATTGTTCTCACTTCTACTGCTGACTGTCAGTGCTCTGGAAATAAATGCCGGCGGTGATGAATGGCCAATGTTCGGCCGCGATACCACGCGGAACGGCGTCAGTCCGGAAGCTAATCCTCCGACGAACTGGCAGGTCGAAATCCGTGACCGGAATGGCAAGGTGGTGCAATCCCCACACAACATCAAGTGGCAGGCGGATCTGGGCACAACGACACTCGGCGATCCGGTCGTGGCGAATGGTTTAGTCTGCGTGGGAACGAACAACGGAAGCAGCTTGAACAACAAGTTCGAAGATGCCAGCGTGCTGGCCTGCTTCCGCGAGTCCGACGGCAAACTCCTTTATCGGTACGTATCGCCCCGCTTGGCTGGCGGGCGGTCGTATGACTGGCCGTATGGGGCGTTGGCCTGTTCGCCGCTGATCGAAGGCGAGCGGATGTGGTTTGCTACCAATCGCTGCGAAACGGTTTGTCTCGATATAGGTCCGCTGCAACGTGGCGAGCCTCA
>CAZFLF010001319.1:0-2184 GCA_964519825.1 uncultured Pirellulaceae bacterium
TAGAGGTTAGAGGTTAGAGGTTAGAGGTTAGGAGGATTTCCTCTTGGTCATTGGTCATTGGGATTTGGTCATTGGTCATCGGTCATCGCTCGTTACGCTGTCAATTCTTCCTCGATCCGTTTCAGCTGCGCGCTAAGTTGTTGATCGATGCTGCCGAAGTCGGTCACGACTCGGCAGCCTCCCAGCTCGATGGTTGGATCGGGCAACACGGTGGCCGCGCCGAGTTTCGTCAGGCGGCTGATCAATTGGTGCGCCCTTTCGCCGAGTATTTCGTAATCAGCGGGATTCAGGTGCAACGTGACGCGTCCTTCGCCGGTGACTAGTTCCAACGCCTCGTGAATCCAATCGAGAGCGATTTCCGGAGTCCGCGATAATTCTCGGCGCACCAATCGTTCGGCGATCGCCGCCGCCAGCCGTACGGTGTTTTGTTCCCAGTGTTGCAGCCACGTTTCGCGCGAATGCTGGATCGCGGCAATCGACTGTTCCAAGGCGGGGAGCAGCGACTGTAACCGTTGATCGAGATATTTTTGCGAGAACTGCTCCGCCTGTTGCGTGGCCACTTGTTGGCCGCGTTCGCGAGCCTCGGCCTCGATGGCCGCCACCTGCTCCTTGGCCTGCTTCAGAATCTGGGTGGCCTGACGGCGGATGGAAGTCAAGTATGTGTCGGCCTGGGACGACATGTCTTCGAAATTGAATGACGAGGGGGACGTGGCGCTCGCAGCGTTTTGCCAAACACCGGACTTGATAATGCCTGCCATGTTTTCTCTACATTTCGGGTGTACTTAAGCTGCGGCCGCGAAGCTGCGGCGCTCCGGCAAGCGAATTTGGCCGCGCGCGATCAGACGGCTGGCCAATCCCGCGACGTGGCGTTGTGCGTGTTCAATATCGGACAAGCGCAACGGGCCGTTCGGCTGCAATCGGGTCCGCAATGCCTGCGCCTCGCGTTTGGTGAGTCGCCGGGTGATTCGTCGCAGCAGTTGCTCACTGGCGCCCGTCAGTGCCAACAGCACGATCGGTGGTTCCGCCGCGCGAATCAGCACGGCCCAATCGTCATCGCCGAGCAACGTCAACTCTTCGAAGGCAACCTCCGGCAGAGGCCCTAGGATCGCTGCAGAAGGCTCGACGTTCGCTGCATCCCGTTCCTCGTCGGCCGTGGGTTCGGGTTGGGGATCGACAGCCTTCACTCGGCTCACTGCCGCGCGCGACTCCGGTCGCTTAGCTAATGTCACTGCCATCGCCTCGGAGACCGTTCGTTTGGCCATGGAGCGATGTTCAGTGGCTGGACGCGATCGTTCTGCCAGCCGGACGGTCGCACCGGTTACTTGCGTGGCTAATTCGCTGTCATGCTGGGATAAATTATCGAGCAGTTCGTTTCGTTGCGTACCTGCGGCATTCAAGATTGTCGAAATGGCGGCTAGTCCGCTCTGTCGGTTCCGCGCCATGCGCAAGTCGTCGCTGAGCAGTAATTCCAATTCACGTTCGATGTCGCGCAGCACCTCTTGGTCGGCGAAATCCAATTCCGCGACTCGCCGCAAAACATCCGCTTGTAGTTTGGGCTTGAATTGCTTGATGACGTCGGCGGCTTGTTGGGGCGGAAGATGAGCGGTTACGACGGCGATGACTTGGGGGTGCTGCCTCTCCAAATGTCGCGCCAATACTTCGGCCGTCGCTTCGCGGAGAAAACCGAATGGCGGTGCGGATTGAGCCATCTCAGGCGCGCCGAGGTGATCGGCGTATCCGTTTGGCGAATGCAATTTTTCCGCCAGCGATGGGTCCAACTCCACACCGTCTAATGCTTCGTTGACGACAATTCCACCCGCCGTCATGAACTCTCGAATCACCGCGTCCTGCTCGGCGGTAGGAATATCCGCCAAATCCACGACCATCTGCCTGACCAATTCCGCGGTCTCTGGCGGCATTTTGTCCAACAGGGAGTCCGCGCTGTGCGTGTCGAGCGTCGAGATCACGATGGCAGCTTTGCGGAGCGCCGGTTGAGACCGAGTCATCGAGTTCATGGTGTCCCTGCTTGGGGAGCGTCTGATGCGGTTTAGGCCGCGTCACTGATCCAAAGTTTCAGCACGTTGGCGGCGGCGTCTGGGTCCTCGCGCACAAGTTCAGTCAGTTCATCGCGTAATCCGCGTCCCGAAGTCTGGAATTTCTTTTTTAGGGTGTTGGCAGCTGTCT
>CAZFLF010001320.1:0-2184 GCA_964519825.1 uncultured Pirellulaceae bacterium
TGCCGGCAAGTCTACAGCATCGAGATCATCGAAGTGCTGGCGAACGAAGCGCGAGCCCGTCTTGAGAAATTGGGCTATCAAAACGTCGAAGTCCGACATGGTGACGGCTACCAAGGCTGGATTGAGCACGCGCCGTTTGACGCGATCCTTGTGGCGGCAGCGCCCGACCACATTCCACAGCCCCTGATCGATCAACTCGCCCCGCACGGCCGATTGGTTATCCCTGTCGGCAGCGACGCGCAGGAACTGCTCGTCATCGAAAAGACATCTACCGGCGGAATCCGCAAGCGGACTGTAGCCGCTGTCACATTCGTGCCAATGACCGGCGAAGCCAAAAAAAAGTAACGCATCGGCGCAACTATCAACTGGGAGAGATACGGGGACATTCTACTTTGTTGAAAAAGTACAATGTCCCATACAATGTCCCCGTTTGTTTTCAGCGTTGATTTGACGCGAGAATTCATCCACTACTTGCGATGGAACTTCAGGGAGGTTATCCAACCGCTGACGCTTACCAAGAGGAACCAAGCCATGGATCGTCCATCAAACCTTTCCCGTCGCGATTGTCTGAAATCGGCGATTGGTGTCACCGCGATGGGATTGTCTCTTACCGTAGCACTGCGGGGTGGGCCGAAATGCGACGCGGCTTCCGGAGACTCGGTCGCGGAAGCAAACCTGCCCCAGGTAACCGTGTCCTCGGTGCGGCGAGTGTTTCATAACGGCGAACACAATGCCTTCACGGACCTGTGCCGATATCGCGGGCAACTCTATCTCGCGTTTCGCAGTTGTCCAGACGGTCACATGGTTCACCCCACGGCGTCGATCATCGTGCTGAGCAGCCCGGACGGCGCGAAATGGGAGCAAGTGCATCGCTTTCGCGTCGAGCAGCGAGACACTCGCGATCCGCATTTACTCGTCTTTCGCGACAAGCTGTTTGTCTACACGGGTACTTGGTACAGCGGCAAGACGACGCTCCCGCGCGAGGACTACGATCTGAACAAGCACCTCGGGTACGCCGCATGGTCGGAGGACGGCGTGGCGTGGCACAGTCCGATCCTGTTGGAGGGAACATTCGGCCACTACATCTGGCGTGCTGCATCGTTCGGCGGGACAGCATCCTTCCAGAAGCAGTAGCGCGGCTGCCACTACCAAACGATCATGAGTACGACGCCGCCATGGTAGAACTTGACTTAAAGACTTGCTGCGATGACGACTGAAGGTTGTTTTTTGCACGAGTGTCCTCCAAAAAAATTCGCATCGTATCGGAGTCGAATAGGAGCATTCGGTTCACGAAACGCGCCTTATTCTGGGCTTGCGATGGGGAGCCGCCATCTTCCGTCAGGACTTCTGGTTTCGTCCATAGACAGGAGATTTTGCCCAGGCTGCCGATCCGACGGCCGCCATCTCAATATTCTCACAAGCACTAATTTGGGGTTTGACAGAAGGAGTACGTTGAGGAATAGTTGGGGGGGAATCTGCCTACCGAAACGGTTGGTGACGAATCACCATGTTGAATAAGATCTTCAATTTGTTAGGGAAGAGTCCCGCGGACGCCTACCGTCGGGCTCGACACTTGATTCTCGTCAATGGATTAGCGGAGCAGAGTGAGAGCTGGTACCCGAACCGATACGTGTGGCAACGGCATTATGAAGTGCATTCTCCGGGCGTTCTTGTCTACGGTGGTCCCGTCATGCAGCAGCGGGTGTACGAGCGGAAACCCATCACCGTCGATTTCTTGACCGATCGCCTGGAGGAGTACTTGGATCGCTTTGTGCAGGCTCCGCCGTATCACCTGGTAGGAAGCAGTTTGGGTGGGCAGATCTTGGTCGAGTATGCCGCGCGTAACAAGGGGAAGGTCGGCAAGCTCGTATTGCTTTGCCCGTCCGGGATCGGAACCGAAGAGCGATTACCAATCAGGGAAGGGGCTCGGTCGAGGAACTACCGACAACTGGTGGAGAGCGCGTTCTTCAATCATCGTCACGCCAGCCCGCGAGTTGTGGAGTATTACGAAGAGAAGTTTGCTTGCAAGCATTGGCGGCGGGCTTTTTTTGGAACGGTGCGTGGCACAAAAAGACACTCGGTCCGGGACAAATTGAAGCAGGTCGATGGGCCGGCTCTGGTGATCTGTGGCCGCGAAGACCGCATCATTGATCCTCATGCTGTGCATGAGGCCATCAAGGATAT
>CAZFLF010001321.1:0-2184 GCA_964519825.1 uncultured Pirellulaceae bacterium
CATGGCAACGTGTCGATTTTCGTGACGCACAAGCTGCCCGCAGGCGGCGGCAATGTCGTTACCCAGTGAATAGCGGATGGTTGTTTTGAAACCGGCCGCTTTGAGCGAATTGGCAAAGGCATCGCGATCCGATCGATTCGTGCTGGTCAGTTGCGGCGTGTCGGCGATCGGGTTATAGGGAATCAAATTGACGTGGACGTTCAATTCGTTCAGCCACGCGATCAGTTCGCGAGCATCGTCTGCTGAATCATTTATCCCGGCCAGCATGAGGTATTCAATCATCACCGTGGAGCGAGACAAGCGGTTGAGTTCGACGATCGTGTCACGTAGTTGATCGAGCGGGTACTTCTTGGCCAATGGTATCAAACGCTCGCGAACCGCCTGACGCACGCTATGCAGGCTCAGAGCCAGCTTGACGGTGGGAAATCGTTTGGCAAAGCGGAGCATTCCATCCGCGACACCCACGGTCGACACAAGAATTTTCGTCGGCGAATGATGAAAAAACTCCGGGGCCACCAGTGTCTGGAGCGTTTGATAGAGATTCTCTTCGTTGTGAAATGGCTCACCCATCCCCATGAAGACAATGTTGCGTATGACGCGGTTTTCGGCCGCCAAGAGTTGTCCGGCGTGAAGCACCTGGTCAAGGATCTCGTCGGCCGAAAGATTGCGGGCGATTCCCATCTTGCCGGTCGCGCAGAACTCGCACGCAGCCGCGCAACCGACTTGGCTGGATACGCACAACGTGGTCCGTCCTGTGGCGGTACGCAGGATCACCGACTCGATCAACAGACCACCCGAGGTGCGCAAAAGTAGCTTCGTCGCGCCGTCAATCGTCGAATCGTATCGCCGAAACAGATCCAGTGTATGAGGCGCGATCCGTTCAGCAGCGGGAAAGTCGGCCAGCGCTACTTCATCCGCAAAAAAACGCTTGAGCAAATCATTCCGCAAACGGCGCACACACTTCGCATCCAGTCGCAACTCGCGCCGCAATTGGTCGATCCCCCGCAGGTCGTAGATGCTGGTCTGTTTAGTCATGATTCCGAAGCAGACAGTGACCACACGATAAACTTCTGCTTAACTTGGCGTGCCCAAACGGCATCGACCCTCTCGAATGATCAGTCGGCTCAGCCATCAAATATACCACTGGCTGTTCCATTGTGTCATGTTAAGCCAGCCGGCGGACCGGATCGAGTACGCGGATTCCCTCCCGTCTCAACTGTAATCCGCTGACGTTTGATGATGTCATCGCGTGGTATTAGAATTGCTGTACGTGATTGGATCTTATCCAACCTTTCCTCACGGCGGCACCACATGAAAACGACCTGCTTAATGCTGATTCTTGCCGTGCCGACGTTGGTTCGGGCCGACGTGATACTTGACTGGAACGAGGTCACGCTGGCGACGATTCGGCGTAATTCGACACCGCCACCCATGGCAGCCAGAGCGCTGGCGATGGTCCACGTGGCGATCTACGACGCAGTAAACTCGATAGAATTTACGCATTCTTCATTTCGCATTTACGCGCCGGATTCTCCCGACACTTCGCGCGAGGCTGCTGCAGCCCAGGCGGCATTTCGCGTGCTGCTGTACCTGTATCCGGACGAGCGGGTCCAGCTGGAACGGTCGTTGGCGGACAGTCTTGCGTTGGTCCCGGACGGGTCAGGAAAGTTGGCCGGCATCCGTCTGGGTGAAGTCGTGGCTGGGCGGATCATTGCCTGGCGTAAGGAGGACGGTTCGCAAGCTTCCTTCACCTACATTCCCGGCACGCGGCCGGGCGACTGGCAGCCGACACCTCCAGGTTTCAAGCCGGCCTTGTTGCCGCAATGGCCGTCCGTCATCCCGTTCGGCATTCCCTACGCGTCACAATTTCGGCCCCCCTTTCCACCGGACTTGCGCAGCGCCGAGTATGCGAGCAACCTGCAAGAAGTTAAAACGCTAGGGGGAGCCAATAGCTCAGCCCGCTCCGCGGATCAGACCGACATCGCGTATTTCTGGTCTGACGGCGCCGGAACGGTGACGCCCCCCGGCCACTGGAACCGGATCGCCCAGTCCGTGGCTCGCTCGGCAGGCTTTTCAGCGCACGAGAACGCCCGCCTTTTCGCCCTGCTGAATGTCGCCCTGGCCGACGCGGCGATCGTCTGCTGGGACACGAAATTCACCTGCAACCTTTGGAGGCCGATCACG
>CAZFLF010001322.1:0-2176 GCA_964519825.1 uncultured Pirellulaceae bacterium
TTGACCTGAACATCGCCGGAGATCACACCGGCACACCTTTCAGTTATTTCGCCCCGTTCCGCGGGCGAGACCGGACCGGACGCGACCGATTCATGCCGGGGTTGGAGCACGCGCCGGATGGTGAGTATCTGACAGACCGGCTGACTGCCGAAGCGGAAAAGTTCCTCGAACAGAATCGGGAGCGGCCTTTCTTTCTGTACCTGCCGCATTACACGGTACATATTCCGCTGCGGGCCAAGCAGGAAATGATCGCGAAGTACCCGCAACAGATGACTCCCGGTCAACAGTCGAACGCGATTTATGCGGCAATGCTGGAGAGTCTCGACGAAGGGGTCGGACGGCTTCGCCGAAAACTCGAGGAACTCAAGTTGGCCGAACGGACACTGATCGTCTTTACGTCGGACAACGGCGGACTGGCGACGCAAGAAGGGCTCAATACGCCGGCGACGATCAACTCGCCATTGCGCGAAGGAAAGGGTTATTTGTACGAAGGGGGAGTGCGCGTGCCGCTGATTGTGTTCTGGCCCGGCGTTGGTCGCGCGGGACTCGTGACACACACGCCGGCCATCAGTCACGATTTGTTCCCGACAATCTTGGCGGCGTGCGGCGTCATGCCAGAGAACACGACGGATGGAGTCAATTTGGTGTCGGCGCTCAAGGAAGATGCGTCGGTCGCGCGTGACGCGCTGTACTGGCACTATCCGCATTACAGCAACCAAGGGGGCCGGCCTGGCGGAGCCATTCGCGAAGGAAATCTCAAGTTGCTTGAGTACTACGAGAACGGACGTCGCGAATTGTACGATTTGACCGCGGACATGCGCGAATCCCGCAACCTGGCCGCGGATCGCCCAGAGGACGTGAAGCGTTTGGCTGGAAAGCTAGACGAATGGCGGCAGCGGATCGGTGCACAATTGATGCAACGTAATCCCGACTTTATCCCGAACCCGCCAGCCGCCGACGGCACGATCACGCTGGCGGCCCGCACGGCAGAAATTCACGGCTCACAGTTGCGCTACGAGCCGTTACCGCATAAAAACACGCTCGGCTTTTGGGTCAATCAGGACGATTGGGCCAGTTGGGAACTCACACTGGCGCGACCCGGCCTGTACGAGGTCGAGGCATGGCAAGGCTGTGGAACGGGCCAAGGCGGAAGCGAGGTCGAATTTGTCGCGAACGGCCAAACGCTGCCGATGACGGTTGTCGACACAGGGCACTTTCAGAACTTTCAGCCTCGAATTCTGGGCACGATAAAGTTCGACAAGTCCGGACGGATGGAACTGACACTGCGGGCCAAGTCGAAGGCCAAATCCGCGATCATGGACCTGCGCCAAATCGTCTTGCGCCCCGTGAAGTGACCTGTGTTGGATTGCAATTACAATGCGAGCATGAAGCTATCGACGGTCATTCCGGTGTTCAACGAGGTGGAGAGCCTTCCCCGGCTGCACGCCGAGATATCGGACGTAGCGCGCGAGCATGGCTACGATCTGGAGATCATCTTCGTCGACGACGGTTCGACGGACCGCTCCTGGGAGGCAATCGAACGGCTGGCGCAACAAGACGCTCGGGTGCGTGGCATTCGCTTTCGCCGCAATTTCGGCAAATCGGCCGCGCTGAGCGCAGGATTCGCGGCCGCGACCGGCGAACTCATTTTCACACTGGACGCGGACTTGCAAGATGACCCACGCGAGATGCCGCGGTTCCTGGCCGAGATGCAACAAGGACGGGACGTCGTCAGTGGGTGGAAACAGACACGACGCGATCCGTGGCACAAGATCGGTCCATCGCGAGTCTTCAATTGGCTGGTCGGGTTGCTCACAGGCGTGCGGCTGCACGATCACAACTGCGGGTTCAAGTGTTATCGCCACGCGGTGTTCGACGAGGTGCGATTGTACGGCGAGATGCATCGTTTCGTGCCGGTGCTCGCCGCGGCACGCGGCTGGCAAGTTGGAGAGATCATCGTCAACCATCGACCGCGCGAGTTCGGCCAGTCGAAATACGGACTGAAACGCTTCGTCAAAGGATTCCTCGACCTGCTGACCGTGTATTTTTTGACCGGCTTTGGCCACCGCCCACAGCACTTGCTCGGTACATTCGGATTGGTCGGTTTCTTGCTCGGCGGCCTGGGGGTGTTCGTGCTGTCGGTCGGTTGGATCGCGACGCGGCTTGACCAGATTCC
>CAZFLF010001323.1:0-2175 GCA_964519825.1 uncultured Pirellulaceae bacterium
GATGCTACTGTGGTCAGTGTCCTCAGCCAGTTCCTGCACGAACTGGGCCAGGATGTCTTCGCTGGCGTCTTCCATAGGAGGAATAGACTTGTTCATCCGCTCACTTTTCCGTTGGATGGAATTGCTGCCACAGCTCCATCAGGCGGCGCAGGGCGCGAACGTACCGCTGCGCCGCCGTGTTCTGGCTGATATTCAGGACCGCGGCGGCTTCCTTGAACGACAGGTCGTCGTAGTGACGGATCCACAGGATGACTCGATCGCTTTCCTTCAGCAGGCCCAGGACCTGCCGCATCTGCAGCTCCTGTTCGTCTCGGATCGCCGCCACGCTCGGACTTGTGCCGGAGCGGACAATCGCGCCCACCATGAGTACCGAAGAACGGTCTGGCAACGGCATTTCCTGATCGCGGCCCGCACGGTTCCGCCGCCGCCACTCCTCGATCAAGGAGTCCAGCGCCAGGCGATAAAGCCAGGCGTAGGGGGTCATGGTGGCCTGTTCCTTGAACTGCTGCCAGCGGCGCCGAGCCAGCAAAAAAGTCTCCTGCAGGATGTCTTCCGGATCGATCGGAGCGGTGTCAATTCGCCTGCGGAGCATGGCCAGCAAGCGCGGTCGGTGCTCTTCGAGTGTTTTTCCCAGGGCAGCCAGATCAGCGACCGATGACTGCATGAACGGATGCTCCTATCGCGGAAGCGGGCACGGTTGCACGTCGGTCCCCTGATCGGTTAACCGGTGCCCCAACGCACGATAGTGACAGGCGAAAGACTCGATTGCTAGTTTTTTTTGCAACGTTGGCGACCAAGCGACTTTGACTGGATTCTGTGTATCGAAATTAGGGGTCAGGAGCGTATACTGGGTAACCTACACCAGAAATCAGCTATTTCTCCGACTTTGTCTTTGGTCGGCCGCGTGGTTGGAGGGTGGAAGTCAGGCCAAGCGCGCGGGCCGTTCGGGTGGTCCAGGTGTCGTCGCCATACGGGCTGCCGCGCTGGACACAACGGCGGATCGCCGCCAACTCGGACTCGGTTTGAGGTCGATTTACGTGCATCATCCAGCCGCGAGGTTCCGGTAACGGCCAGTCGGTTAACAGCGGCGCGTGGACGTTGTTCACCCGTCGCCACAAGCTTCCCCAACGCCAAAACTCGGCCGTCGCAACCAATCCAGCTCGCAGCGCATTGCGCTCGACGTAACGGGCGACCGAATAGAAATGCTCGTCTGTCTCCACAGGAAACGATTTGAATCGCCCTTGGTAGAGATGCCCGTAGCCGACCTTTTGTTTTGCCCGTTGCCAGCGTTGCGTGTGCGTGTTCGTCAACCGCTGCAGGAATGCGGAGAGCTGGCCGTCCTCTTCCGGCCACAGCAGGAAGTGCCAATGATTGGGTAACCAACAATACGCGAGGATGCGCAGGGGGTACAACCGCAACGTCTCCTCAACCGTTTCCTCGAACGCCAAGTAATCGCGCTGCGTTGAAAAGATCTTCATCCTCCCAACGCCCCGATTCAGCGCGTGAAATACCATTCCACCTGGAGCGACTCGTTTGGTTCGCGGCATTTTACTGGGTGCATGGCACGGAGAAGTTCATTCACTTTCAGTTTGACACGTCGCGAGCCGGCGAGGTGTCGCGCGGTGTGCTTGGGGAATACTTCGCCGGGACGCTGGTTACCGATTGTTACTCCGGCTACGAAGCCCACGTCGCGAAGGCCAAGCAAAAGTGTCTCGCGCATCTGGCCCGCACAGCACGCGATTGGCAAAAGCTGACGGCGAACGGTTTCACCGCGCACCGGTTTTTCGAGGACGTGAAAGAGTTCGTGAAGCGCGGTTGCGAGCTTCATCGCCGCCGCTCCGCCGGGCAACTGTCATCCGAAGAACAAGCGGCGGAAAAGACGTGGCTTCGTGCCGAACTCGCGCGACTCGAATCGTGCCCGGTCGATCATGACAAAGCGGTCACGCTGCAACAGCGCATCGTGAAACATCCTGACGAGTGGCTGGTGTTCTTGGACGACCCTCGCGTGCCGCCGACGAACAACCTGGCGGAACGAGCACTGCGGCCGCTCGTAGTGCTGCGCAAAATTACGTTTGGCCATCGGACCTCCACCGGAGCTCAACGCATGGCCCGGATCATGACCGTGCAAGAAACAGCCAAACGTCATGGCCACAAAGCGACCGAGATCTTTTACCG
>CAZFLF010001324.1:0-2169 GCA_964519825.1 uncultured Pirellulaceae bacterium
TGCAGTTGTTTTCCGTGAGCGCGACGAGCTGGTAGGTGCAGTTGTCGCCGCCGGCGCCCAAGTAATCGCCGTCCATATCGACTTTGTTGTCCCGATGGTAGCGATAGCCGTAGATCCGCATGTAATTGAGCGTGTTGATGATGCCTGGAGGCGATTGTTCCGAACTCGTCGTGCGCATCCCCCCGGGCGCGGTTGCGGTCCAGGGTCGCGGCCTGTACGGATGAACACGGAAAGTCCCGTCGGCGTTCTTTTCCTGGAACACGCCATCGCTGTCGGTGCGTACCTCGTCAGTCAGGCGGCCCATGTTCTTGCGCAGGACGCCGCCGGAGATATTCTTCGCGTAGCTGCCGGTCATGAGCCCGAAGTGGAAGCGTTCGCTGTCGCCGTACTCCTGCAGCAGGCCGATCGGCTTGAGGTTCCCGTTCGGATACGTCTTGCATTTCTCCGCATTGATGGTCGGATCGAAGACATTCGGGTCGCACACTTTCACGCGCGCGATGAACTCGCCCTTGGCCGAACCCGTGCCCAGGGCATGAAGGTTCTGCAGGGGGTTTTCAGCGCTTGCGTCGATCCCGGAAAGAATGCTCTGATTGCCATTGCTGCGCACGCCGGCCGCGAAACCGCTCTGGCGGTTCTTGCTCTCCTCCGACCACAGGCACTGCACGCGCTCATTCGCATTCCACAACGCGAAATTGCCCGCGGCGACGCGGATGAGCGGCGGATTCACGTTGGTCTGCGATTTCTCGTTCGCGTCGCCGGACGTGGCTGAGCCGACCGTCAGATTGCAGAACGAAATTCCGCTGCTGCTGAGATTCGTGACGTCCCACTCGTCGAACGAGCCGGTGCCGAAGATGCCGCTGGAGTGCACGCGGAGGCTCACGACCGTGCCGGCTAACGTAATGTCCCGCACGGTGGCGAAGAAACGCGGGGCGTTGGCGCCGCTGCCTTTCTGCTGCAATCTAACCTGGTCGCCCGGCTGGATGTGTGTCAGGGCCGCGGTGAAAACCATCGAGACGTCGACCGTTGTGGTCGTCGCAGGGATCGCGACGCTCAAACTCGTTTTCCCGTCCTTCGTCACGGCCCGGCTGGCAGGGTCGAATGGCGTCAGCCTGTTGATGTTCGGCTGCTGGCTGTTCCGAACGGCGGGGTCCGGCAGATAGTGTTTCGCCCATGCGTGCGCGTCGGTCGGGAGGTAGGCGCGCTCGAGCACGGTGACCGGCACCGGCCGGAGCGTCTGGTCGAAAGTCTCGTCGGTCGAACGCAGCCCGCCGTAGAGGAGCTTGCGCACAGCGTCCATGCGCGACATCGACGCCCAGTTAAGAAAGTTGCCGTTCCACTGGCCGCTGCAGAGCCCCGGGAGATTAACGGTCTTGCCGTCCTTGACGGTCGTCGAGAACGACAGGCTCCTGGGCTCGAACATGCCGCTCGCGTACTCGTAGCACTTGAACGAATCGAAATAACCGTAGTACTCGATCGTGTGATCGTAGGTCCTGTCGATCGTGCCGTCGCCGTCGAGGTCCGAATAGTCGTTGTACGCTTTCTTGAAAAGCTGCTGGTCCTTGGTGATCGTCAGCATGATCTGCGGCGGGATGCCGGATACCGTGAGCGGCACATTCGACAGGCTCAGGAGGTTCGCGAACGTCGACTGCGTGGTCAGGCAGAAAAGGGCCGTGATGGCGACCGCCTTGCGGAAAATGCGCTTGGGCTGCGTTTTCATAGAGTGCTCCGGTATCTCGATGTCGGGCTCATCACAGGGTGATGAACGTTTCCTGCAGCGTGACGGTGGTGTTCGGGTTGCGGCCGTAGCCGACGGCGGTGATGCGATAGAAATTGCAGTAGCGGTCGAGCGATTCGCCGTGCTGCTGCAGGCAGAAAACCTCGATCACGTAGCGCGGCTGCGTCGAAATAGGGGCGCCGGTAACGCCGCCTATCTTGACGGCACCCGTCCACTGGCCGTATTCCACGCTCGGCGCGGCTTTCATGTTGTACGTGGCGACATTCGGGAGGATCGCTCCGGGCGCTTTGGCGTGCTCCGTGCTGTCGGGGTTCAGCGCCGGCAGGCACAGTCCCTGTCCGTTTGCCAGGTCACTGCAGCTGCCGGGCGTGCCGGTCGCGTCGCCGAATTGCGAAACGTGAATAGGGGTGCCCCTGCGCGCGCCAGCGGTGGTC
>CAZFLF010001325.1:0-2168 GCA_964519825.1 uncultured Pirellulaceae bacterium
GCTTGCGGAGGTATTCGTGAACCCCCAGCATCTCCGCGTAAGCCTTGTGCCGGCTCCCTTCGTTCGCCGTGATCATGATGACCTTGACCTCATTCCCTAGCGTCTTCAGTTTCTCCAGCACCAAAAAGCCGCTCCGCTTGGGCATCATCATGTCCAGGATGACGAGGTCGGGTGCATCATTTTCGGCCATGGCCAGCCCCTGATTGCCGTCGCGGGCAATCATAATGTCATAACCCCGTGTCTCCAGCGCATACCGCAGGGATTCGATGATTTCTGCGTCATCATCGACAAGTAGAATGCGTTTCTTCTTCGGGGGGGCGTCGGCCGACGCTTCCTTCTCCTCGCTCGCCACCTTTTGCTTAGCCATCTCTTGCTCCGAGCCGCGTCGCGCTCCCAAGGATTATTCCTGGAACGGACTTGATTGAGACATTCACCTGCTGTCGAGATCGGCTCGGTCTCAGCTTCGACCGTACGCGGAATCGACGTCTACCCGTTGTTGGAACGAGCAATGTAAGCACAACTCGGTACCGGCTTCAAGCCTCTGACCGTGGTCTCTCGACCGCTGAGAATCCGCGATCTATCCTGATCGGCACGAATGAGGAGACAAGCAATGGCATCCGCGGACTTTCGAGATCGGCTGTTATCCGGGTTGGGTGGGCAATGGCCCGCTGCGTGTCCTCTGCAAGCCGAGGTCCACGAAACGATCCCTCGCGATGGTTTTCGGATCGAGCGTCTGAGTTACCAAGCTGAGCCCGGTGACCGCGTTCCAGCTCTATTGCTGATCCCGAACGGCGTCACAGCGGCTAATCCGGCTCCCGGCATTTGTGTTTGGCACCAACACAACGGCGAATGGCACTTGGGCAAGCAGGAACCGGCGGGGCTGGCCGGGAATCCGATGCATCACACGGGCGCGGCCCTCGCTCGGGAAGGCTACGTCGTTCTTTGTCCCGATGCTGTGGGATTTGAGGAGCGGCAGAAAGGCTACAAGCAGCAGGCAGGCAACTTGGAGCGTTTCTTGTTTCTGCGGTACGTCGTGCAAGGCAAGTGCATGGCCTGGAAAAACATCCTCGACATGCGCCGCGCCGTCGACTACCTGGTGACTCGGCCGGAAGTCCGCGCGGACCGGCTGGGCTGCTACGGGCACTCGATGGGTTCCACGCACACTTGGCTTGTCGGACCGTGGGAACCGCGGCTGCGTGCATTGGTGGGGAATTGCTGCTTGCCGACTTACGCCGGCATTCACCGCGAACAAATGCTGCATTGCTTTCCCAACTTCATTCCAGGAATTCAGCCCTACGGGGATACTCCCGACATCGCCGCGCTAATCGCTCCGCGAGCATTCCATTTGAACTTTGGCGAACTCGACGGTGGGAGTCCGATTGACGAAGTACGCCGCGGCGTCGAGGTCATTCGCCAAAACTACGCGGCGCAGCACGCAGAAGACAAGTTCAGTTACTTTATCGAATCTGGCGTGGGTCATGTCCTCAGCGACGCGATGTGGGACAAGACGAAAAGTTTCTTCGCGCTCCATCTGAAGACAAACTCGATTGGTTTCTTGCCTCCGACCAATCGCGGATAAGGTAGTCGCCTGGTAAGGATCGCAGCCATCCATGTTCGAACAAGCCTTCAAGAACATTGACGACGTTCTATGGAAAGAAGCCGGCTGTACCACCGAACTCGACTACACCGAACAGACGTCCTGGCTCCTCTTCCTGAAATACCTCGACGGGCTGGAACAGGACAAGGCCGATGAAGCCGCCCTCGAAGGGAAGAAATACACCTTCATCCTGGACAAACCCTACCGCTGGGAGACCTGGGCCGCGCCCAAAGGGAAAGACGGCCAGATCGACCACAACAAGGCCCTCACCGGCGACGACCTGCGGGACTTCGTTAACGGCAAGCTCTTTCCCTACCTGCATGGCTTCACGCAGAAGGCGACCGGGCCGAACACGATCGAATACAAAATCGGGCAAATTTTCGGGGAGATCAAGAACAAGATCCAAAGCGGCTACAACCTCCGCGAGATCATCGACCACATCGACGAACTGCGCTTCCGCTCGCAGAAAGAAAAGCACGAGCTGAGCCACCTCTACGAAGCCAAAATCAAGAACATGGGGAACGCCGGGCGGAACGGTGGCGAGTATTACACGCCGCGCCCGCTCATCCGT
>CAZFLF010001326.1:0-2168 GCA_964519825.1 uncultured Pirellulaceae bacterium
ACCTTCGAGTGCTGGCCACGGTTCGCCAAAGTTGGCGACGGTGACTCGGCACAGTACCCCGGTTGGCCGATCACGGTTTCGATGGATGAGAACGACGGGCGCGATCCGGTTGGCTGGCTTCCTGAGTTAATAAGCAAGGGGGCGTCGAATCCCGTCGTGCAGGTTATCGAAGACGCCACGGGCGAAATACTCTACACGGTGCGCGCTCCCGGAGATCGCTTCCGGCCTCGCGTTTACTCCCAGGGTCCGCACACGGTGCGACTCGGCCGCAACAAACCCGACGGCCCGGTCCTGAAGGCGCTGCTTCCAGGCGCGAAAGATGATCGCAAAGTCATCGAGGTGTCACTGTAACCCTTGGGCTGATGAAAATGTCACCGGGACCACATTACTCAGTGAACTTGTCGCGAATGAACTGAGACGCGACGTCCCACTGCTTGGCTGCGGCGGAAAAGTCCACGGACATGCTCTTGACGGTGCGCGGAGTTTCCACACGCACCTCAACCTTCACCTGCGGATTCAGCGGAATCTGAGCACTCTCGGCCCGCGCCAATCGCGCTTCCACGTCGGGTGACAGCAAGTAGTCGATCAGTTTCCGCGCATTCGCGGCGTGCGGTGCGTTCTTGATAATGCACACCGTGTTGGGAATGAACAGCGTGCCCATCTGGTCCTGTTTTCGGTCTGGATAGACGATGGTCACAGGCTGTCCTTTTTCCACCTCGATGATGGCGTCGTCCGTATCGGTTAGACCAAAAGCAACTTGTCCAGCCGCGACTGCTTGTGCCACCTGCTTGTTACCGGAAAGGATTTGGACTTCGTTTGCCTTCAATTTAAGAAAGAATTCTTGGGCTTGGTCTTGGCCCAAATGCGCGAAAAGGCAGGCGCAGTGCGTGGCCGTCGTGCCGAACAACGGCTTGGCGATGGCCGTCTTTCCCCGCCACTTCGGAGCCGTCATGTCGTGGATAGAGGTCGGGCGATCAGCTTCGGCGACGAGCTTGGTGTTGACTAGGAAAACTCGAGCCCGGCCGGCGAACCCATGCCAGGTTCCGTTCGCCGAGCGATACATTTCCGGATAGCTGGTTCCGGCCGGTGACCGATATACGTCGAGCAGTCCGCGTTCTTCCAGCCGCAGCGTATTCAGAATTTCGTTGTTCCAGAATACATCACAACGAGGCCGATTCGCTTCGGCGATGATCGCCTGCGTCAGTCCCACAGTCTTGGTGCTTTCCACATCATATTTCGGAATCGCGGTGATCCCGGTCGTCCGCGAGAATTCCACGAGAATCGGCTCGGAGAATTCCCGATCGAGCGCCGCGTACACCACCACCTCAGCGGGCCCGCCGGAAGAGACGCAACCGCAGGCGAGGAGTAAGCAAGCGATCAAACCGGTTCGCATCGGTCGCTCCGCCAATTCAGCAAAGATACTCTCATCGTCAACTCCCGGCGAATAAGTTGGCGCCGCTGATTTCGACACTCGCAGACGTCGTAATCACGCAGGGTCAACGTAATCGATGCGAAACGCTTTATTGGTAATGAACACCACCACGACATCACCGTCGGGACTGGCGCCGTGTTCCATGACTTCACCTTCAGGAAACCAGACGAACGTGCCGGGACCGAAACTGCCGCGATGCGTGACCAGCGTCCCCTCCAGCACATACATGCCGTGCCCGCACGGATGCGTGTGATGAGGATTGATCACCCCAGCTGGGTAACGCACCAGCCGAATTTCGGCGCCGGTCTCCGGGTCGGTGTACAGGTTTTTACGGAACAGCGCTCGCCCGATTCTTTCGTTGAATCGTTCCTCCCACGGCATTGCCGACGTATCGATCACGGTGAGGTTGTCGTTAGTCATTGCTCAATCCTCCGCGGTTGCTCCTGAGTCGCTGTACGCGTCAGCCAATCCGTGTGCCTCGATCCGAGTCCCCTTGGTCATCTGTGCTTCTGCATACGGATCGAGGCACACGGATGATCGAGACTCAGCATGACAAGGCCCATGGGCGAGTGGTAGACGACATAGAACAAACTCGCAGCTACGGTTGTGGCTTCTCCGCATGAGGAATAGGAAACGGTTCAGGCAGCCCAGCGGAGTTGTAATTTCACGGGTGAGACCGGCATAATGACGCCCGAGTGAATTCTGTCTACCTGACGTCAACCTAAGCCGCGAAAAA
>CAZFLF010001327.1:0-2166 GCA_964519825.1 uncultured Pirellulaceae bacterium
CGAGATGTGGGAACAAACGGTATCGCCGGCGATCTGCTCATGGCTTGGCGAATCCCGGCGCGTGATCCGCGTTCACACGGTGAATTGCTTTGGAGTTGGCGAGAGTGATTTGGAGGCGATGTTGCCGGACATGATTCGCCGCGGCCGGCGGCCAACGGTTGGCATTACCGTTAGCAAGGCCACAATCTCGCTTCGCATCCTGGCGGAGGGTGCAACCGAGAACGAATGTCATGAACAGATTTTTGGAACGGAATTAGCGATTCGAGAATGTCTGGGGGAGTTAGTATTCGGCGACGGGGAAATGGAACTTCAAAATGCGGTGATCGATCTGTGCTCTGAGAAGAAGATAACGTTGGCGATCGGAGAGGTCGGGTCCGGCGGACTGCTTACACACTGGCTCAGTGATGCCGACCCCGACCGGAAAGTTTTTCTCGGCGGCTACGTGCTGCGTTTGCGGACGGCGCGGACGGCCGAGCAAACGACGGAATTGGCGGAAGAAGCCCGCGTCGTGCTCGGCGCGGACCTTGGTTTGGCATTGAGCGATTTTCCTAATAGCGATTCGGCGTTCGGTCCGGCTGGCGAAATCCATGTCGCGATCGCCGCAGCAAATGGCAGCACGCAGGCATCGTTTCCTTTCACCGGTCATCCGGAAATCCTGCAGCCGCGGGCGGTCAAACAGGCGCTGAATTTCCTGCGATTGCAACTGCTGAAGCCGCGTCGAGAGTGACGCTTGGGTGCGCGTCTCGGAGAGACGCGGCCACTGAGTTACCAGGACAACGTCATACCCAGATGACCGCCTTGGTAACTAATGCCGCCGTAATCGAAAGTACCGCCGCCGGACGCGAAGGTGAAGTCGTTGAGTTGATCGCCAACCAGTCCCACTTGTGATAGCCAGAGACCCGTATAACCGAAATGAAAGTTGCAGTACGGAGAGAGCTGCCACATCGCGGTCAGGTTGATCTCACCGACGCAGGCGGTGGTGTGTCCCGTTTGCTCCATCGAGCCAAGGACAGCGCCCCCGCTCTGCGCATCCGCAAAGAGATGAACTTCGTTGTAGAACATGCCCCCCTTGCCGATTGCAAACATGCTCAGCTTGCCGCGCTCAAAGAGATACGTGCGGAAGCCGAGTTGGCCCCCGATTAGATTATTCGTGATGTCGGCAAAGGTTCGATTCGCCACAGTCTGCGATTCCATCTGCCCAAATTGTTCAGTCTGCTGAATCCAGCGCGCGCCGACGAGCCCCTGAAATCTCCAGTCGTCGTCAAACCAAAAGTTGCATTCGGTGCTGTGTAAATCGGACTCGTAGGACACCGTGATGTCCGTGACCGGATTGATGAGGACCAAGTCAAAAAACGTGGCCGCAGTCTCGATCACCGCGGCGGTGGCTTCCGGATCGTAGCGCACCGACGACTTCTGGTTGAAGATTCCCAGGTAGGCCAACTCCGGTTGCCAGTTCCCCGGGCGACCGAGCAAGACGGATCCTCGAAACCCGCCTGCGACTGGCAGTTCCAGATCGCTCATGGTCACAGCGGTCGAGTGGTCCACGGCCAGGGTCACGGGATTTAGAACTCCTCCCGTCAATAGCTGGGAAAAGTCCGCTCCGGTACGGTCTAGCCAGATGAATTGACCGGTGATGGCCGAGGGCTTCCACCACGGTCGACCGGGAGGAACTCCCGCTGCCCCTTCGAAGGCGGTGGCGCGATTCCGCCGTGGAATCAAGCTTGTGTCATACATCGCATCGTTGTAATCGGCGCCTAGCCAAGTCGAGTCGTACTGGGGAGCGCCAAAGAACGAATGCTGTTGCGTAAGCGGCTCCGGCGCGGGCAAAGGTTCCGCACCCAAAGGTTCCGAGGTGATCGGTGACGGTTCGGTCGGTAATGGCTCGTCCACCTGCCAGGCCGGCGCGGAGTTCGACAGCACGGCCAACAATACGGCCAAACTGATTGTGACAAGCGTTCGTGAGGGCATTCTACCGTTCCTCCGCCGGGGCACAGTCATTTTGTTGGCGCTGGCATCTTGTCGGCGCTCGTTACCAGGTCACCTCAAAACCAATGTCGCCACCCTGATACAAAACTCCGCTGAGGTCGATCGACTGGAGATTCGTGGAGAACGAAATGTCGTTGTTTTGGTTCGGGCCGAGCGCGATCCCTTCGAGCCACAAAGCTT
>CAZFLF010001328.1:0-2164 GCA_964519825.1 uncultured Pirellulaceae bacterium
TGGCGCCGCGGCTGATTTCATCCCAGTTGACGTTCAGAATTTGCTCGGCACCGACGCCGTTGGGCGCTGGACGGGCGATGAAAATCCGCGTGGAGGAAATGGGTGAAATGCCGCCCAGGTTGGCGATGGCATCCAGCACCGTTTCATTTCCCGTGATGGGGAACTCAGCCACGTTGTCGCCGTTGCCGGCGCCCTGCGTGATGACGTAGTACGTCTTGCTGTTGTAGGCGAAGACATCCACCGCAACCGCGGGCTTGTCGAGGAAGTTCGAGAGATGTGCCTCGATGGCGGCGCGCGCTTCGTCCAACGTCATTCCGGATACGTACACGGAGCCGTAGGTGGCTAGCTGAATGCGGCCATCCATGCCTACGAGATGCTCGCCCGTAATCTGTTGCACTCCTTGGGCCGCGGCCAACGACACCGAGACCTGCGGATCCTCGATCAACGACGAGAGGTGCCGACGTATCGCGGCTTGCGCCTCGTCAGTCGTCAAGTCAACGACTTTGACCTTGCCATACGAACCGCCTAAATCCACGTTGCCTTCGGGATCGATGTAGAACGCTTCTTGAATCGGTTGATCGGCGAACGCATTGCTGACGCGGATCAAGATCGCGTCGAACGGTTCGAGGTGATGCGGCGGCTTGGGGACGACTTTCACGGCCTGCAAGAACAGGATATCGGGCGGCTCGATCACGTAGGGCGGCAGCGAAACCATATCCAATTCGCGCGGCACGGTGCTCAACGGCGACGGCTCCGGCGGCGTGATCGGGTACGGTTCACGTGGTTCAAGGAACGACGTGCAACCGCCGCTCGCGGCCAGGGCCGCGACGGCGAGCAACAGTGCCCGCACGGCAGCGAATTGTCTGGAAAGCTTCATGGCGATTCTCGATTCGCGTCTGTAGAGGATTAAGGTCGGTGAACCGGGATCCGTAACGGCGTGCGGCGACCCGGTCACTAGACCAATCGGCATAATCTCTTTAATCGGAAAAGCCCCCCATCAACTTTGGGCTACGATGGAAAACTTCCGCTATTTGTCCCAAGTTGACCTTTCATGGCGTTAATCTGGGTAGCTTTCGCAGGCAGAGTTAGCAGTCACTGCGAGCATGGGACGCTTTAGCTGGGGTCAATGCGCTGTAGCTGGGGTCTATGACCCCCGGCGGCCTCAGGGAACGCGTTCCGCCGCCGGCCTCGGAGAGGCCAGCTACATCGATCAAAGCGTGTCGAATGGCGCGACAAAGTGTCGCTGAAGAAGGACTGGCGAGCAGTCCATCCGGAGAGTTGCAGATTAATTCGACGCACGCGAACCGAGGGGGAGGTTGCCGCGTATAGCGCCGTGGGACCGCGCAGATAGTAAAACCGGCGCGATGCTCGCAATCGATGCGATGCATCTAACCGGCGTACTAGCGACGACCGATAGACCTTGATTCCAGATGGTTAAGATGACTGGATGACGGGGGTACTTTGCGGGCGTAAATCGCGGCTGTGTCAGAGGTTGCGTTTTGGCCATTCGTTTGACAGAAATTCGCTCCCCGCTTATTCTCAACTGTTAGATGCGAGTACTCGTCCGATTCGTCGGAGGCGTTCGCAGTTGCTATAGATTGCGTCCGCGTTTCTCCATCGAGCGCGTGACGTAAGACATCGGCGGCCGCCGGAAGCGCGCGATTACGCTGGTCGAGGGTCGCCGCACTTGTCACATGCGTTCCGCGCAGGCAGGCTGCCGCAGAGGACGCCTACAACGGAGCAGAGAGTTCACGGGCACGACATGGATCGTCGCCATTAGTGCGCGAGTGATGCGCGCGGGGCGCACGTTTCCGTCGGTCGGTTTTTCCAATGCTTTCGCAAATCTAGAAGCTGCACAACGACGCCGAGGTTTTTCATCCCATGAGTCACGTTCCACCGGTACCCAGAGATCCATCGCGCACAACCCCAACGCCTCGCACCGTCGGCATGCACACCGCAGGTTCGCGAGCGGTTGTCGCGGCGCCCCCCGTTTCGATTTGGGATCCCTCGCAGCGCACTCCGCTGATGATCTTGGGCGGCCTGCTGGTGCTGCTTTTCATCGCCTATTTCGACATGCTTTCACTGACCAGCGCTGCCTGGAGCGAGGGCCTGTATTCGCACGGCTGGATCGTGCCGCTGTTCGCCTTGGCGTTGTTGTGGATGC
>CAZFLF010001329.1:0-2161 GCA_964519825.1 uncultured Pirellulaceae bacterium
GAACCTGCCACCACAGAGCCTGGATCGAACCCAATTCGTGACCGGGTTCCAGAACCAGTCACGTCGGCACCAGTTGATCAGGGAGACTTCGTCACACCTGCGGCCTGGTGGATCCCCCTTGACGATGCATCGGCAAATCCCCATGTCATTCCGAACGGGCTGCCACGGCTTGGGCAATGATTTGTTCACGCTGTTGCAGACACTTTCCTTGCCAGCCGAGCGCGCGGCGATACACCAAAGTCACGATCAGCAATTCCAGGCCAGACAATACCAAGAAAGTTGGGCAACGAGGGCCAAGAAACACAGTCTCCATCAGGACGTGCACGCCATACATCCCCAAAGCGGGCAGGAATATCATCGGAAAAAACAGTCCGAAAATGACTTGGGCCACAATGACTCGAGTGTTGGCGTTGGCCGGCTTCAACGAACCACTCGCCATGGCGGCCGGAAACCAGATCGATACCATGTTTCCGGCCAAGCAGAACAGTAAGAAAGTTGATTGGATTTGCAGTAGCAACGCCACAAAATGGCTGGCCGACAGCGGCAACAAAAACTGCAGTCCGATCAGCGCGACAGCCCCCAATCCCAGAACCAATAGCGCGAGTGACAAGTTCTTGCCCAAGAGAATCTCGCGTCGCGGAGCCGCCGTTAGAACTAAGGCACGAAACCCTGACCGGTCTGAACCGAATTGATTCTGCAGCAAATGCGCCACACCCAACATCGGACCACACACTGCTCCGAGCGCAATCAGCGGACGAAAGACCAAGGGGATGCCAGCCCCACCATGTGCGAAGATTACTAAGCAGACTACCGCGACGGCGACAAGTGGCCCGATCAGAACCAGCCGCACTTCCGGCGCTCGCGACAACGATCGAACGTTGGTCCACGCGATCGCCGCGGCATGCTCGGAAACCCACGGCCAGGACCATTCCACCAAGTTCGCGGAAAGGCGCGACCCGGTTCGCGCGACCGGTAGTGGGGCGCTGGACACGCTCGACTTGCCAGGTGAACCCGCGAAGCCCGTGTAGATTCGCAACGCAGTTCCATACGAGCGACGAAGGCTGAGGGCAGCGATCATCGCTGCACCGCAACTGCCGAGCAGGCCCGGCCAAATATTCCCCTCCCCGGCGGACTTCGCGCCGTAGGCCAGCCATCCGACGGGCAACACGGCATTGGTCGTCGCGGCGATGGACCGTACTCGTGCCCATAACTGGTCACGCTCTTCACGCCGTTGTCGGTTCTGCTCTTGCCGAAATACCTCGAGCTGCTGTGGGAATTGTTCCGGCGCGGCCTCTCCCTTGGCAACGCGACTATGAAATTCCCGCGTGAAAACTGCCTCGCTCGGTTGACCTGTGCCATTTTTCCAAATAGTGCGTCGAAAGACCAAGTGCGCAAGGTTCGGCAGTTGAGATCCCAGGATCACCACCAGAGTAACGGTGGCAACCACTGCACGACGACGACGCGGGTTGACCATCATCGTCGCCAGCCAACCCTGGAATTGGTAAGTCACCGCGGACAGTAACAACACAAACGTCAGGATTAACGGCGGCAGCACCAGCATTGCCGCACCTTGGGTGGCAATCAAAGCCACGGCAAGCCCCATCATGATCGGAACGAAGAATGCGACCGAGAAATTGATCAGCGAAGTTAGGTAGTTGCAAACGAACGTGCCGCCCAGTGAGATCGGCAAGTGGAGCAGCTTGTGCAACGACAATAACTCCGACTGCTGCAATTCGATCAGCAAACCGAATATCCAGAAACCGAGAAAGCTGACCAGAATCCCATCCCATACGAACATCCATTCATACGGGCCCAACTTGGACGACAAGTAAACTCCGAAATACAACGACACGAAGAATGAACTTGCAGCAAAGATTAACGCCAGCCAAAAGAGGACCGCCATGATCACCGCCCAACCTTTGCCTTGGCGTTTGATCTGGTTGATCGTCAGTCTCCAACGAAGCCAGAGAATCGTTTTGAGCTGGTCCCAATTCACGGCCGGCAGCGACTCCTAGCCCATTCACGGGCATGTCTGGCTCGAGCTAATAGCCGGTTGTCGGACCGGCGACGAAGTCGATGGCAGGCAACCCCAACTGGCGGCGACATTCGTCGAGCATTTCCTTGGTGCGACTCGCTCCGACGCGGGACACTCCGATCTCCC
>CAZFLF010001330.1:0-2159 GCA_964519825.1 uncultured Pirellulaceae bacterium
TACTCAGTACCCCCGCACTCCGTACCCCCGTACTCCGTACCCCCGTACTCCGTACCCCCGTACTCCGTACTCCCGTACTCCGTACTCCCGTACTCCGTACTTGGCGTTTTCCCTATGATGGCCAGTCATGCATCTCTCTCTCGAAAGCTCCCAACTCGGTCTGCGAAACTCCACGACGCGAATTCCGTTCCGGTACGGGACTGCGTGCCTGACTCGGTGTCCGCAGGCGACCTTAAGAGCCACGATTGTCGGCAATGGCCGGCGACAAGTCGGATTCAGCGGTGATTGTTTGCCGCCGAGTTGGTTTGATAAATCGCCGGGTAAGGATTTCGCGGAACAGATCGCCGATATGCTGCGTGTGATTGCGTACTCGCAAGAGGTTTATGCCGCGGAATTCGCACAGACCACACCGTTCTTTCCCGCTTGGCTCGCCGCACATCGACGAATTCAAGACCGATGTCGCGAATGGTCGTTGCCGCCGCTACTGGCCAGTTTTGGCGCGAGTCTCTTGGAACGTGCGGTGATGGATGCGATCTGCCGAATGCACGGCGTAAGCTTCGCCACCGCGGTCCGAACCAACCTGTTTGGAATCGTTGCCGGAGACGTGCATCCAGAGTTGGCGGGGCTGCAACCGGGCGAGTGGCTGCCGGCGACCCCGACTACGGAAATCTTCGTGCGTCAGACAGT
This sequence comes from uncultured Pirellulaceae bacterium, assembly GCA_964519825.1. Taxonomy (GTDB): domain Bacteria; phylum Planctomycetota; class Planctomycetia; order Pirellulales; family Pirellulaceae; genus CAZFLF01. Next base: position 688 of record CAZFLF010001330.1, read on the forward strand.
CGGGCTGGGCGATCCGCTGACACTCAGCGACGTGCCGCTATCGGAGCGGCTGACGGACGGCTGGCCGCAGACGGTCGAAGAATACATCACGCGCCGGGGAGTTCGATATTTTAAAGTGAAGGTGTCGAACCAACTCGACCGCGATCTCGATCGCTTGACCCGCGTCGCCGAGCTGCTCGAACGTCATCTTGGGCCGAGTTACTACCTGACACTCGATGGCAACGAGCAGTACAAACGCGCCGAGGAGTTCGAACCGTTGATTGCCGAGATTCGCGCGCGGCCCAGGCTGGCAACGCTGTGGCGGAATGTACTCGTCATCGAACAACCGCTGGATCGCAAAGTCGCCTTGTCGGCTGAGCACACCGCCGGTATCCGCGAACTGTCGCGGTCGAAACCGGTAATCATCGACGAATCGGATGGAACGCTGGACGCCTATGCCCAGGCGCTCGAGTTCGGCTATCGCGGAGTGAGCAGCAAGAACTGCAAGAGCGCCATCAAGAGCCTGCTCAATGCCGGCCTGACTTGGCTGCGAAACGATCGTGGCCAGAGGAATGACTGTGTAATGACCGGCGAGGACCTGTGCAGCGTCGGCGTGATTCCCACGCAATCCGATCTATGTCTGGTCGCAACACTTGGCTTGACCCACGTCGAACGAAACGGTCACCACTACCATCCGGGTTTGACGTACCTGCCGGAGCCCGAACGCCGCGCGGCGCTGGCACGCCATGGCGACTTCTACACCGAAGAAGGGGGCATTGTCGGTCCGAATATCGTCGACGGTCGATTCCGAATCGGATCGCTGCAGTGCATCGGTTACGGTTTCGCGGTCGAACCCGATTTTTCCTCAATGCTCGCACCCGACGAATGGTCGTATGCTTCGCTGGGATTGTGAGTGATTTGAGATTTCTATTCCAAATACGGGCTTGCGTCCGCACTCACTAGCCAACGAAAATCATCGATCGATGGCGAAGCCACATTCTAGTTCCCTAGTTTGCATCTATGCCCGACGCCGTGGATACGCTGGCAACTTATTTGCACCTGGCACGCGCCAGTGGTTTGCGTCGGCGTCCGCAAGTGCGGGACCGACTATTGGTCCTGGCTGCGGTGTCTGCCACAAAAGCCGGTTTGCCACGCATCGCGGCCTATTGTCGGCAGGATATTCTCCAACACAATCCGCGTCATTTGGTGCAACGCTGGGGGACGCTCGCTGACGCTTTGCGCGACCCTGAGTTCCAGCACTTCCTGAATCATTTGGAAAAACGTTACTCCGCTGCAGCCGCCGAAAAAATGATGCATAACCTGGCGATCGATCGCGCTCGCGAGCGAGAAACGTATTACTCCGACGAAGAATATGCCGCGGCTTTGCTGGGCTCATCGCTGGAACAACTTGGCCAGCGGTTTCCTGCCGCCGAATAGTAGTAACCGCAAGCCGCAGGCGTCCCTTTGGAGTGCGGTGGCTTGACATCGCTTTC
>CAZFLF010001331.1:0-2157 GCA_964519825.1 uncultured Pirellulaceae bacterium
CATGTCGAACCATAGCCACGCCCCGAAGTTGGTGACTACGAAGAATACGCACGATGCGGCCAGGCTGACACCGACCACTCCGGCGAAATATCGGGACGTTGAGTGACCATTGCCTAACGGAAACCGCCGGCGCAGAAGACCGCGACAGAGGACGGGCGCCGCCAAAGTGGCGTGAACAAGCGCCATCATCTGTACGTCGTAACCGCCGATGAAGTAGTCACTGACCCCCATGACGATTAGCGGCAGGCTGGCCGCGACAAGCCACGAACGGAAAAAATATCCTGCGAACAGCGCAATTGCGGCCACGGGCGCGAAATTAGGCAGTTGTTGCAACGACAACCGCAAACCGACGCCGACAACAAGCAACGCGACGAACAAGATCGATTCCACAATCGCAGGCCGTTTCACAGAGTCGCTCCTCACGGGATCACCCTTTGGCAAGAAACCGCGGAAATTCTACCGGTACTCTTCAAACTTCCACAAGACGGTGTCACCTGCGGCGAGTTGCCGGACACCGAAACCCGTGTCCGCCAGCTTGACGTTCACTCGATACACCCAGTTGCGTCCACGGCCTTCGTTTGCGACATCGTCGATTTTCGTCAGCAGCGCTGTCGCGCCGCTCCCCTTATGTTCGCAGCGAATTCCACGCGGATGCGCCTGCGCGATTCGCATTGCGTCGAAGACCGTTAGTCCCTCTTTCCAAGCGATCGCGGTGAAGTGCTTCTGAACACCGTCACCGTAATCAATCACCAACGTCACTTGTTTTGGCTCTTTTGCCGGAACTGGTTCGGCGCAGTCCGCCACTGCAGAGATCGACAACGACGCGAACAGAACAGCGAGGAACACACCGCGAGTCATATTGACACACTTGATTTTTCGTTGGGGTTTCCCGTTCCACACAGGCAGGGTAGCATCATCGATTATCGCTTCACTCGTACAGGATAGCTCTATGCCCGCCCCGCAATCAATCACGTTGTCGCAGGCTGAAGCGGATATCGCCGTTTTGACCTTCGATATGCCGGACAAAAGCGCTAATGTGTTGTCGCGGGTTGTGTTGGACGAGTTGTCCAGCCATCTCGATCGGTTGGAGAAACGAACCGACTTGGCGGGCTTGGTGGTCCGCTCGGCCAAGCCCGGGATGTTCATTGCGGGAGCCGATCTGCGAGAGTTCGCCAGCTCGCTGGACATCGAAAAGTCTCGGGTAGTTGAGTTGAGCCGGCGGGGCCAAACACTTTTCGGACGGCTGTCGAAGTGCCCCTTCGTCACCGTCGCCGCGATTGACGGGATTTGTCTCGGCGGCGGAGCGGAATTGGCCTGCTGGTGCGATCGCCGCGTCGTCAGCAATGGCGCGAAGACGGAGATCGGCTTTCCCGAGGTGAAGATCGGGCTGTTTCCCGGGTGGGGTGGCACGGTCCGCGCGCCCCGCATCATCGGCTTGGCAAATGCCGTGGAAATAATTTCCAGTGGTGAGTCGGTGGATGCCGCGTCCGCCTCGGCCATGGGGTTGGTATCTGACGTTGTGCCGCCGGAAAAATTGCTCGATTCTGCCATCCGCTTGATCCGGCTCGAACGGGTTACCGGAGACTATCGTCGCGACCGCGAGTCATGGGCTGGTTCCGTGAAGATCAGCGAAACCGAGTTGGGATTTCTGGGAGTTACCGCGGCCGCTTTCATCAAGCAACAGACCAAGGGGCAGTACCCGGCCCCGGAAGCGGCGCTGGAAGTGATGCTGGAAGGCGCTCTGCAGGACGCCGAATCGGCGTTGCAATTGGAGGCCAACGGAATGGCCCAGCTATTCGGGACGCCGGTCAATGCGGCGTTACTCAATGTTTTCTTTCTGACCGACCGCAACAAAAAGGACCCCGGGGTAACCGGCGAGGTCCGCGCTCGGCAAATTAAGCGGGTAGGGGTGATCGGTGCGGGAATTATGGGGAGCGGAATCGCGGCGGCGAGCGTGAAACGGGAAGTCCCAGTGGTCCTATCCGACGCCGCGGAGGAGGCTCTCTCAAAGGGCCAGCGCGGCGTGCTGGAGGAAGTCGCCTATGATCGTAAAAAACGCGGACCCGATCCGGAGAAAATGGCCAAAGCGTTGTCGTTCCTCGACGTGTCAAGAAGCGACAGCGAACTGGCCACCTGCGATTTGGTGATCGAAGCGGT
>CAZFLF010001332.1:0-2152 GCA_964519825.1 uncultured Pirellulaceae bacterium
GAGTTATCCGCCCAACGCGTACAACTTGACGGCGTTGTCATGAAGCAGTTGCCGTTGTTGTACAAGCGGGCGCTCGCGAATGATTTCGCGCAGCGACTCTACCCAGCGGCGATAGCTCGCGCCCAGCAGACAAACCGGCCAGTCGCCGCCAAACACGACACGCGTCGGTCCAAACGTGTCGAGGCAGTGATTGATAATTGGGGCGAGAATCTCGGCCTTCCATTCACCACGTGGGACGCGCGCCACAATTCCGGAAATCTTGCAGATCACGTTTTCGCGACGGGCCAACTCCGAGATGTCTCGCCGCCAGGCATCGACGGTGTGTTCCGGCTTATCGCCGTCGCGGGCCGCTTCTGGCAAAAATGCTTGCACATCGGCGTTACCGCAGTGATCGACGATGAATCTCGTCCGCGGGCATTGATCGACGAGTCGTACTCCATCGGCTAGTTCGGTCGGGCGCATGCACAGATCAAAACTCTTTCCTAAATCGCCGAGCAGCTGCATCGAGCGGACGAACTGAGGCTCGAGGCACAGTCCCGGCTTGGCCTCCATCGCATGCAAAACTTGCCGCACGCCCTTGATGTGTGGACTGTCCTTGAACTTCAGAATGTAATCGCGGAACTCAGGCGAATTCGGCCGGCCCGAAATGACGGCGCCGACCGTGGGCGAATCACCAGCGCGACAAATAGCCAACAAATACTCGGCTTCGGCCACTTGTTGCTCCGAGGCAACATCAACTTCCATGTAAATGGCCCGTGCGACATTCAGGTCGGCGGTCGCGGCGAGATAATCGCGCATGACGTAGCTACGCTTCAGCACACTCGGAGAGCCGTCGAGCCACGGGAGCTTGAACTTGGTCAAGTCCCACAGGTGCTGGTGCGTGTCGATGATGGGGAGTTGCTCGGACTTGACCGCGTCGTCGGCGGTCAAGCTCTGTAAATGCATCCCGTGCATCGTCGCTGTTGCTGCCCCGACCGCTACCGCCTGACTGACAAACTCGCGTCGTCTGAGATTCATCGTCGTTAACCTGGAATGGGGATGTTCGGCATGCGCAAAGTTTACATCGGCTGTCACTTACCCGACAGGAATTGTTTCTGGATCTTGGCGGCAACCGTGCCGAAGGCGTAATACCCGACCGAGATGGTTCCGGCGTGTGTCAACAGGTCATAAGCGCGCCAGCGATCCCAGCCAAATTCTGATTCCATCCACAGAATCAACCACGCATAGGCCTGCGCAATGGAGCGCTCCATGGGACAGCCGGTGGCGATCGCCATGATTTCGTCCGGCGTTTCGATTCGCGGGGCTGGGATCCGCTGGCCTCGGCGAACGGCAACGGTGAGTGTCGTATGCGACGGCATCTCCAATCCGCTTGCCGACAGCTCGCCATGTCCCATCGCGGCATGCGCGTCACCCAGATACAGAAACGCACCGTCGACAAAGACAGGCAAGTAGACGGTGCTGCCGGGACCAGTCTCGACAATGTCCATGTTGCCACCGTGAATGCCGGCCGGAATGGTCGTTGGCACACCCATTTCTGGAGCGGTGCCGATGCACCCGAGCATTGGCCGGTAAGGGATCTTAATCTGGTCGCTCCAATGGATTACACCATCGCGAATCGGACAAACGTGCGTGCCGTGCGGACAATCGCCACCAAGCCATTCGGACAACTGGCGCGGGTCGCTCGTACGGGTTGCGCATTGACCGATGCTGGGCTGGATATCTTCGATCTTGATTGCCAGTGAATCCCCTGGTTTGGCGCCGTCAACCCAGATTGGTCCCGTTTGCGGGTTACCATACGGCATTTTTTGTTTGTCTCGGCGATCGGCATTGGTCCGGACCTGGCCCGAAAAGGCATCTTCGGTTTCGACGATTATCGATTCACCGGACGTGACGCGGAGGCGCGACTCGTTATGACGACTGAATTCGTAATACAGCGGGCCGAGCGGGAGACGTTGCATGAAATGCCTGCCTTCCTTGCGAATTCAGAATCAACTATTCGCCCACGGAATCTCGATCGGTCGTCCACAAGACGTGCATTTGACGCGTTTGCCAGCGAAGTCGGCCCGTGCCAGAAATTGTTGCCCGCAAACGCAATGGACTTCGATCGGAGGGGTCGCAGGTTGTGCGGAACCGGGTCGAGGCACCGTCAACG
>CAZFLF010001333.1:0-2150 GCA_964519825.1 uncultured Pirellulaceae bacterium
AAGCGATTGGAGGAAATCGGTACCCGTCAGGCGGAGCTTAGCAAAAAGGATCCCGGTACAGCCGATGCAGTCGAATTGAAAGGCGAACTGGACTTGCTTGAGCAGGAGGTCGCGAAGATCGGGGGAAAACTGGCGGGACTGCCGCTTGCCGCACGGTACACGTTGCCCCAGGCCCATGAGCAATTTAACGGATTCACCACCGCCACCCCCACGTCCGACGGCAGACATGTATGGGCGGTGTTTGGCAACCGAGTCGTTGTCTGTTATGACCTTGACGGACGGCTCGTCTGGTCCGATGTGTTGCCCGACAATCCGCAATCGATGTGGGGCCATTCATCTTCGCCCCTGCTGGTTGGCGACAAGCTAGTCGTCAATATCGAGCATACGATGGCGTTCGACGCAGCGACCGGCCGGCGCGTGTGGCAAACCAGGCACGGGCAATCATGGGGCTCGGCCGTGTGCGCGCGCATCGGCAGCGAGCACCTGATCTTGCTGGCAAATGGGCGCATCTTGCGCGCGTCGGATGGCAAGGTTCTCAACCGCGTGCCTGGGCTGGCAAACGCCTCACCCGTCGTCCAGGACGGTATCGCGTACTATATCGATGTGCGGGCGGAGGCCCATGAACTTCCAGCAACGCTGGACATCGAAGCCGAGTCCCTGGAGCTCAAGACGCGCTGGTCGGTCCGATTGAAAGGAGGCCAGATCTACGCCTCTCCGATTATTCACAATGGACTGATTTACTCGGTTTCCACGGAGAAAGTCCTGAACGTTATCGACGCCGCGACCGGCGAGATCGTCACGACGCGCCGACTGACACTGGGGGACCAACCCGTCTGGCCGAGCCTGTGTCTGGCAGGCGAGTACCTGTACATCAGCAGCCGCGACGGCACCACCCTGATCTTGGAGGCCGGCCGACAGGACCAGGAAGTCGCACGCAATCAACTGGAGTACTTCATCAGTACTCCCGCGTTCCACGCCAATCAAATGTTCGTTCGCACGAGCCATCTGCTGTACTGCATCGGCGGCTCGTAAATGCTGAGCACCCTCAAGCCGGTAGTGGCACCTGATGCTCTCTCATCGCTGATTTACCTTATACGGCATTTGGGAGCACGGTCTACTTAACTGGCTTGCAAATGCCGCGACTGCTGAAGTACCAAAGCCGCGTGCCAACGACATTTTCAGCGCGCAGCCAAGAAAGCACGCGGCTGTCGAATCCCCCAGTTGGCGAATCTTGCACAACGAAATAGCACTCTTCGGGAATTGTCAGTGATTCAGGCGCAGATGGAATGTTGAGCACCACATCAAACTTGCCCGTGTCGGCAACCGGCGGACCGACAGCACCGTTGATGACATATTTAGCATTCTGGATTGAGATGTTGTCTCCGGGCCCCGCGAGAATGCGCGAGATGACAAGCCAGCCCGGTTCACCCCACGCAGAATCCATTGCGTTTTTATAGACGACGATCGCGTCTGGCTTAACGGATTGCCAGTCAACGTGTTTGTGGTAGATCAATCGCTCGGCCTTATCAAGTGTTGGCGTCATTCCGGAGCCGGCCATCCGTAAAGAACCAAAAGCGGTTACGAACAGGCCAATGACCAGAATGATCGCCAACCACATCATGCAGCTAGAGGCAATAAAGCCACGAACGAGAATGGGCGGACTTGGTGTCCGAAGTGCGGCCTTTTTGATTGCAATTTGTTCGGCGAGCCAGAGAACGGTTGCGATGACGAGTGCCGCAACCGTGGTCCAAAGTGAAGCTGCTGTTGGCCGAAACGCGACCCATGCAAAAGCGGGCACAGTGCACAGCGAGGCAACGAATGCCGCAATCGCGAACGCTCCGTTGCCAATCAAGGCAAACCCAGCGCCAGGGCAAATCCACGACCGTTTGATCGCTTTCTTGCGAATCTCAGCTTCGTCAATCGAGCGAGATTTATCGTTCTTTGTCGTGGGGTTGTCGGTTGCCATCATGTCGTGCGGTTGGGTGGCGATTCTGCCGTATAACGCTAAAGCTCAGCAGTGGCGGCCGCGCGCTGAGAGAAAAACCAGGGAAACCAGCATCGCGGCCGCCGTCTGCTGCAGCGCCTGGTTCGGCCATGACATCGACGGTGTCCCTTTTCAGGGTTTTGACTTTCCGAGGATTGCCGCCACG
>CAZFLF010001334.1:0-2150 GCA_964519825.1 uncultured Pirellulaceae bacterium
GAATTCGGAGCCGATGAAGGCCGGCGCAACTCGCTCCCAATTGTCCAAAATCTCTGGTGTGAGACTCTCGGCCGATCGGTCCCGAGCCTCGCGCATGAACGCGGTCAAGGCAAACACATCGCTGAGCAAGTGGTTCGTGAAAGCCAGTGTGTTCATCGACCGCGTCACGACAATGCCACCGGAATAGGTGGCGGAATCCGCGGCATTTTGCAGCTTGATCTTATGATCGACTTGCCGCGCAGCGTTCACCACCATGCCCAGCAGAAACACAAGCAGCACCAGCGTGAACACCGACACGATGCTCAACGTCCCCTGCTCGTCGCGATGTAGTCGCCGGACAATGCTCCACATGACTAGTATCATAGCTGACCCGGTTCCCAGTTCCCAAGCTTCACGCAGTGTGAATACCAGGAGTCTTGTCCATGCGCATCGCCATTGGCCAGCTGTGGCAAGAGACCAACACGTTAAATCCGCTGCCAACGACGCGGGCCGATTTTGAACAATTCGGTGTGTATCGGGGAGCGGAGCTGGTTGAGCGGATGCAGCAGACCAACGAATTGGGGGGCTTTATCCAATCCCTGCGAACCTGGCAGGAACGGCCCGAAATCGTCGGACTCGTGCGGCTCCCAGCTTGGCCGAGCGGGCCGGCGACGGCCGAGACGTTCAATTGGCTCTGCGATGAAATGCTGCAAGCCATCCATCAGGCCGGACTTTGCGATGCATTCCTGCTCGCTTTGCACGGAGCCATGACCGCGGACGATCACCCCGACGTCGAAGGGGATATTCTGGAGGCGATTCGCCGGCTCGTCGGACCGCTGGTCCCCATCGTCGTCACACTTGATCTCCACGCGAATGTCACGCCGCGAATGGTCGATCACGCGGACGTCTTGGTACCCTACCACACGATGCCCCACCTCGACATCTTCGAGACGGGACGGCGTGGAGCACGGGTGTTGCGCCGTATTTTGGTCGAACGGGCGCGCCCGGTAACGGCGTTTCAAAAGATTCCAGCCGTTGTGCCCGCGGAACGCTCGAGCACCGAAGCGGCACAAGGCGTTGCCGTGGATCTCAAACGGCGCTTAATCGACCTGGAATCCCAGCCGGCAGTCCTAGCGTGCGGCTTGTTGCCCGTTCAACCGTGGCTCGACATTCCCGAATTCGGTTCGTCGGTACTCGTGACGACGGACAACGACGCTCGCCTGGCATCGGACGCCTGCGCCGCGATCGCCGACGAGTTTTGGCAGCGCCGACGCGAATACAATCCGGAACTGCACAGCGTCCAGGACGCGGTGCGCCTGGCTCACGTTCAACAGCAGGACGGCTTGGTGGTGCTGAGCGACCCGGCCGATGCCACGACTTCCGGCGCGCCGGGCGACAGCGTGTGGATTCTGCGTGAACTGCTCCGTTACGAGTGGTTGCGCCCAGTCCTTGTGACAGTTGTCGCCCCGACGGTGGTTGCCAAAGCGGAGCAGTTGGGCATAGGAGCAGAGATTGCCACCGAGCTGGGCGGAGTGCGCGATCACCGCTTTGGAACCAGCTTGTCGTTTCGCGGCATCGTCGAACGAGTATTCTCGGCGAGTTTCGTGATGTCGGGACACATTGGTAAAGCTTTGGCGATCGATATGGGAACTTCGGCCGTGTTACGGTCGGGCCAAATCCGGGTGATCGTCACAACTCACAGCGGCCCGCACTTCGCGCCAGAGTTATTTCGCGCGGCGGGCTTCGATCCGTTCGCAGCCTCGGTGCTCGTGGCCAAGAGTCCTTGTGGTTTTCGCGCCGTTTATGAGCAGCGTGCGACAGCCATCTACAGCGTGCAAGCGCCCGGCTGCGCCCCGACCGATTTCTGGAACTACGATTATCGTCGCATTCCGCGCCCGTTATGGCCCTGGGACGAAATCGCCGACTGGAAGTCAGCACCCATGATTGTCAATTCGCGCGCGGTTCGTGAGTGATGTGCCGTTTCGCTCGGATCATTAGGCGAAGCCTGGGCTGCGCGTAACTGCGTCAATCGCTCGATCTTCGCGAATTGTTTTCGTGGAAGAGTGTTCCGGCGAATTTGAGGGATGTCTTCAAGCCGGAGGCTTTTCAGCTATTAGCAGGTGGTCAAGCGTAGCGCCACCACCGGTCGGAGGCAATCGGGAACCGCATCC
>CAZFLF010001335.1:0-2148 GCA_964519825.1 uncultured Pirellulaceae bacterium
AAGGTTAGAGCAGCAAGGCGAGTCGCCTCATCTTTACAACCGTTCTCATCAGTTGGATCGACCCAGAATGAACGTTTCTTCAGCATTTCGCCGCCAATGGATAGCAGTTCTTGCGTCATTCGTGGTCAATCAATCACGAAGATTTCCGTTAGGTGAGTTAACAGTCTCAAGCCGCAAGATTGGCACTTCCGATACCGGAAGATAGGAAACTGCCTGCCTTATCCGGATTAAACCGCGATGCGTAGACTGTGCAAATATGCAAGACATGTGATCGCGCTCGCTTTATTGCTGCCCGCGCTGCAGGCGTTGCAGGAAACTCGTTTACTTTGCCAGATCTGTGGGAATTGCGGCTGGCAGGCAGAAGTTCAACGCCAAGTCTGCTGCAAAAGATGTCGCCGCGGGGACAAAACTGCGGCCGATCGTGTCTGCAAAGCGTCAGTACTGACATCTGGCTGCGAGAAAACTACCTTAGGAGTTGTGCCCCGATCAGGCGGATGCCCGCCGGATTGCTGGTGTCAACAACAACGTCAGCCTCAATTGGAACGTGGGCGCCCGATCACTCTTAGTCGCGCCGTAGATGCTGCAATTTCGTCCATGGAAAAAGCCCGCACCCCGCTCTGCGCAAGCTTGCCGGGTCGAGTTATCCATGCCACTCCCTGCACATTGCATGCTTCGGCGCAGCATTGCTGCGCTGCTCTTTGCCGCTTCTTGGCCTGATTGCTGAATCCTAGAGCTCGTCGGGTGAGTATCAGCCCAGCCGTGTCCGGGCGCGCTCAAACGGTTTCAGTGCGAAGTCAAAAAGTACCTGTGTGCGCAGACCAACCTTAGAGTTCGGTTCAATGAGAACAACGCAAACCATTATGGCAACGCTCCTGTGCACCTTCGCAGGATGTCAAACGATGCGTCCCGCACCGGTACCGCAATTGAATTCTGGTGAATCGACCCAGAGCGTCTCATCGGGTTTCCAAACCGCAACCGCGACTGGTAAGTCCCAATCGGTATTCGATACGTCTGTGATGACTCGCCTGCCCGAAACATTCGATGTACAGCCCGCTGGTTTTATGCAACCGATGGCCTTCGCACCATTGCAGCCAGAGCCGGTAGAAGCACCAACCCCCGCTCAGCAATTGGACCAAAACCCGGTACTAACATTGGAACAGCTCGAAGAAATTGCATTAACGACCAATCCGACATTGGCGGAAGCGCAATCGCGGATTGACGCTGCCCGCGGCCGATGGATGCAAGCAGGTCTGCCGCCAAATACGGTGATTGGCTATTCCGGCCAACAACTGGGCAGCCACGGCCAAGCTGAGCAAAACGGGGTGTTCCTAGGACAGGAAGTGATACGGGGCGGCAAATTGCGGTTGGGTCGAGCAGTGATAGATCAGGAGATCGCGATTGCAGAGCGCCGATGGGAGACGCAGCGACGCCGAGTAATGACCGACGTGCATCTTGGATATTACGAAGTCCTCGTGTCACAACGCCGCCTCGAATTGTCTGAGCAAATGGTGCAGATCTCTGAAGCAGGCTCAAAAGCTGCCGATGCGCTGTTTCGAGCCAAGGAGGTGAGCCAGGCTGATGTGTTACGGGCGAGGGTGGAACGTCAAACGAATGAGGTGGCGCTCAAGGTATCACGTAACCAGTTCGCCGCGGCGTGGTCTCGGCTGACTGCCGTACTGGGTACACCGGACTTGCCCCCACAATCACTCGCCGGGGACCTCGAAAATCCAGACTTCGACCTTTCGCAACCCGCGGCACTTGAGCGGCTGCTAGCGGAGAGTCCTGAGTTGCATACCGCACTATTTGACATTGATCGATCCCGCTTAGCCGTTGCACGTGCACATGCCGAAGGCGTTCCAAATCTGGACATTCAGGGCATCATTCAATACGACAACGCCACGGGGAGCAGTAACGGGAATCTTCAGGTTTCGATGCCAATTCCCTGGCTCAATTACAACCAGGGTGGAATTCGAGAAGCCCAAGGAAGCCTTGCCGCTGCCGAGTTCGCGGTTGGGCGCGTCGAGTTAAATCTGCAACGGCGCCTGGCGACAGTGTTTCAGCGCTATGCAAGTGCTCGGGATCAGGTTCAAGACTACTCCAAACCGGAAGGCATTCTTGAGAACTCCAAGAGAACTATGGAGCTCGTTC
>CAZFLF010001336.1:0-2141 GCA_964519825.1 uncultured Pirellulaceae bacterium
CTGGATGCTCGTCGCGACCGCCGGCCGCTGTCGGCCAATCGCGCCGCGATACTGGCTTTCTCGCTGGTGGCAATTGTCTCACTGGTCGCGGTTCCGCGCTGGCCATTGGCACATGCGGAGGAACCGCAGGCGGCTCCGCTCGCGACTGCGTCGGGCGCGCAGCCCACGCCGGACACGACTCCGGCCCCGGAGAAGAAGGCTGCCGACCAGCCGCCAGCGGTGAACGAACCGACGCTCACAAATATTCGCGAGTTGATCCGGCGGCATTCCTCCAACGAGATTGACTCCAAGCGTCTGACCGAAGCAGCGATCAAGGGCATGCTTGAGTCACTCCAGGATCCGTATTCCGCGTTGCTGTCCAGCGAAGATTTTCGCGACTTCCAACAGCAACTGGCTGGTCAAATCGTTGGCATAGGCGCGCAATTGGCACGGGAGCAGGATGCGATTGTGATCGTTACCCCGCTGCCGAATTCACCGGCCGCGAAGTCTGGATTGAAGCCTCGCGACGTGATCCTGTCCGTCGGGGGGACGAAAGTAAGTGATTTGAAAGAAACCGTGAATGCTATTCGTGGACCGCAAGGAAGTGAAGTGAAATTGCGAATCCGCCGCGAAGGACAAGAATTGGAGATGACCGTCACGCGCGATGTGGTTCAGCTCGGGACGGTGAGGGGTCTTTCTCTCGACGGCGCGGGAAAGTGGCAGCACTGGTTCGATGCCGGCGCGGGACTGGGTTACGTGAGGATCACCGAATTCAACCAGCGCACGGCGGTCGAGTTGGAACTCATCGTGGCGCGCCTGCACGATCAAGGATTGAAGGGTTTGGTCCTGGACCTGCGCAGCTGTCCGGGGGGACTGTTCGCGGAATGCGTCAAGGTCGCCGGCGTGTTCCTAAAATCGGGCGCGGTGGCTACGATTCGCAGCCGCCAGCAGCCAGACCAAAAATTTGAAGTCGATGGCTCCGCGAAATACTCCGACTTGCCATTGGTGGTGGTCGTGGACGACATAACCGCGTCCGCAGCGGAAGTGTTGGCGGCTGCGCTGCAGGATCACCAACGTGCGATCGTCGTGGGCGAACGGACGTTCGGCAAAGGTTCCGTGCAGACGCTGATCCCGGTCGGTGAGTTGGACGCGAACTTGAAACTTACGACCGCACAGATCCATCGCGTCAACGGTTCCCTGCTGCATCGCGCGGAAAAGGGGACCACCTGGGGTGTTGACCCGAATGATGGCTATTTCGTGCCGTTAACCGCGGCGCAGCGGACAGCACTGTATGAGCGGCGAGCCCAACGCGATGCGTTCGGACTGCTGAAATTGCCCGAGTCACTTACCCCGGCGCTAATCGCCTCGGAACTCGCCGACCCAGTGTTGGCGGCTGCATTCCAATCGCTGTCCGCCAAGTTGAAGACTGGCGAGTTTGCATCGTCCGGTCGGCCGCTCGCCGAGATGCAACTTCAACTGGCCAACCGCGACTCGCTCCGGGAAGAACGTGATCAGTTGCTGCAGAAGCTGAAGCAGATCGAACAACAGCTGGGGAATCCCCGATAGCATTGTTTGACAGGAAAATTGAGGACAGGAAAATCGAAGATTTGCAGTGGTTTCTCCGTCATTTTACTGTCCATCATCTTCCTGTCACCCTTCCCGGTTTTTCCGCAGAGACCTGCTGTTGTCGATCGATCCCGGCGAATACAGTTGTGTCCAATCGGCTCAAACAAAGTTCATCAGACCATTTACTTGGCGGAGATTTGATCCATGACGCGTCACCGTTTCCTGTTGCTATGCGTTGCTTTGATCGGATTGTTGGCGAATGGAATTCGGGGCGAAGAACCAAAGCTGCATTCGGCGATCAAGCCGGTACCTCGTGAAGGGGGTTGGATCAAGCGACATGAAGGCTTCAACGAGCGGGCCAAGAAGGGAAACGTCGATTTGATCTTCATCGGAGATTCGATCACCCAGGGTTGGGAAGGGGCCGGGAAAGAGGTTTGGAAGAAGCATTATGATCCCCGAAATGCAGTTAATCTTGGCATCGGCGGGGACCAGACACAGCATGTCCTGTGGAGGCTTGAACACGGAAATATCGACGGCGTTCAACCCAAACTGGCCGTATTGATGATCGGCACGAACAACGCCAGCAGCAACACGCC
>CAZFLF010001337.1:0-2139 GCA_964519825.1 uncultured Pirellulaceae bacterium
CGTGGCCGTTCTTCTGTTCGTTCGGCGACGAGGCCTTGATCGAAGCCGTGCGTCTCGGTCGCCGCTCCGAGTTTGCGGACTTTCAGTGGCCTGAGTCGCTACCGGATCCGCAAGCCGAAAGCACATTCCATTCAGCGAGGCTCACGTGGGATTGGCCGGAGGGGTCATGGCACTGGGGTTTGCGTTCGTGGTACCGCACGTTACTTCATGTTCGTCGCGAGTGGCCGGCACTTCGTGATCTCGCTCATCGCCAGGCCTTTTGGCATGACCGCACCGGTTTTTTATTGGGGGCCGAATCGCCGGCGACCGTCCACGAATCCTCGGAGCGGCCACCCACGACTGCGGCAGCTACGGCCCCGGCCGCTTCTCACGGCGTTCTGGAACTTATTCGCGGCGATCAGACGCTCGGCGACGCAGCGAGAATTGTGGCATTTTTCAATTTCAGTGATCGACCTCAGGGTCTTGCAGACGAGTTTGTCAAACAAAGCGAGATGTCGGAACGGCAATTGCTGCTGAGTTCCGAATGGCCGCAGTTCGGCGGTAAACGTCTCAACACGAACGGTTCGTCACCAATGACTAAATCCTGCCGGCTGCTTCCTTACGAGGTCCTGGTTCTGTCTTCGACCCAGCGGGCGGCGCCATGATAGATGCAGCCGCAGGTGAAGACACGAGGATGGAACGGGAGCGATCTGGTGGCGAGATCGCCCCACTCCAGCAACATCTGTCGCTGAACGATGCACCAACCACCGTGCAAAGTATTGCCGGGCAAATCATCGAACGTCTTCGCGAGCAGCTTGCTCATGAGCGATTGCCCACCGCGACCTACCGCTGGCAGTTTCATCGTGGATTCACCTTTCACGACGCCGCGCAACTGGCACCCTACCTCGATTCGCTGGGCATTTCGCACATATACGCCTCGCCGTTTCTGAAGGCTCGCGCGGGGAGCATGCATGGGTACGACATCGTCGATCACGCGCAGCTCAATCCAGAGATCGGCGGTGAGGCAGGTTTTGCCGAGTACTCCGCCGTTCTAAGAAAGCTCGGTCTGGGGCAGATTCTGGACGTGGTACCCAATCACATGGGTGTCGGCAGTGACGAGAATCCGTGGTGGCAGGACGTCCTGGAGAACGGTCCCAGCTCGCCGTTCGCGACCTGTTTCGACATTGACTGGCAGCCGCTCAAGCAGGACCTCGCCACGAAAGTCCTGTTACCGGTGCTCGGCGACCAGTTTGGCAAGGCGTTGGAGGACGGGCAGCTCGTGCTGCATTTTGACGGCGGCACCTTCTTCCTCATGCACCAGGACCGGCGATTCCCGCTGGGTCCGCGTTCGTTTGGCCAGATTCTGGGGCATCGACTCCCGGACCTCGAACAATTGCTCGGCCAAGACCATCCCGCGTTCCTCGAATATCAGAGCATTCTCACGGCGATCAGCCACCTGCCGCCGCGCGACGAGACCAAGCCGGAAAAATTGATCGAGCGACACCGGGAGAAAGAGGTCATCAAACGCCGCCTCACACGCCTGTGCGAAGAGGAACCGCGGACGAGAGCGTTCATCGCCGATAACGTGACCCTGTTCAACGGCCGACGCAGCGAACCTCAAAGCTTCGATTTGCTCGACACACTGCTGCAGGACCAGGCCTACCGACTGTCTTACTGGCGTGTGGCCGCTGACGAGATCAACTATCGCCGGTTCTTTGACGTCAACGAATTAGCAGCCGTGTGCATGGAACGGCCCGAAGTCTTCGACAAAGCCCATGCGCTTGTGCTGCGATTGCTGGAAGCTGGTCAGATTGACGGTCTCCGCATCGACCACGCGGACGGGCTGTTCGATCCGACCGCCTATCTGTGGCAACTTCAGGAGCAACGATTCCTGCAACGCTGCCGCGGACTCTTCGATGCCGTCATGGCGGAGCAGCATCTAACGCCAATGGACGAGGACTCGCGGCCCACCTGGGAGAAAGTCGAATCACCGTTGCGGGAACTCTTCGCAACACTGCGAACCGACCGTCCTGCCGATCCCCTTGCCCGGCCGCTGTATCTCGTCGTGGAAAAGATTCTAGAAGGCCCGGAGAAGCTGCCCGATGATTGGCCGATCCACGGAACGACCGGTTACGAGTTTCTGAATCAGCTCAATCATCT
>CAZFLF010001338.1:0-2139 GCA_964519825.1 uncultured Pirellulaceae bacterium
TGGTTGAGATACACACTTCCCAACGATTCCATAGTGATATCCGCCCGGGAAATATTTTTCTCGACCGAGATGGATTGGCATGCCTTGGACCGCAATTTCGTTTGTCTGACGAGGTCGACAGCGCGCAGGACGTGGTCAATGAAGATTGGGAAACGGTCGGTGACGTCGCTGATTGCCTTGCTCCGGAAAAAGCGCTGAATTCGACGAAGATCGACGGTCGCGCGGACATTTACAGCTTGGGCTGTACGCTGTATTTTCTATTGACGGGCATGCCGCCGTTTCCCAAAGGCTCAATCTCGGAGCGACTGCTCCAACATCAAACGGGAATGGCGCAGCCGACTCGTACCATTCGTCCAGATACGCCCCAGGCTCTTAGCGACATCTGTGAACGGATGATGGCCAAAAAGCCGAGTGACCGCTTTCAAATAGCGCAATCCGTGTTTGACGCCGTTGCCGTTTGGCGATCCGGTGAGCGGTAGAAATTTCTCGGCTCCGAAGAAACACACTATCGAACGTTGCCTCGACCGACAATCAATCACCGTACCGCATTGATGAACGATGATGCCAGTTATGTGTGCGGCGCTTGCGGCGAGGAGATCGTGATTCCGATCGACTTTTCTCAGGGCGAGCGGCAGGAGTTTGTCGAGGATTGTCCGGTTTGTTGCCAGGCGAACGTGATCGTCGTCGAGATCGATGAGGATGGCGAAGCGCGGGCCTGGGCGGAACTGGAGTGACGGGCGAATCGCGACGCCTCGGCTGGCCAAACGGCGGCGGTTGGCGATAATCTGGGTTGCCTTCCCCCGTCTGCCCGCCCGATTGATCCATGCCGCGACGATCCGCCGTAGATCCGATTTCCGCACTACGGCACGGCGGCTTTCTGCTGTATCTCATCGGCGGACTGATTTCGAACTCCGGCAGCCAGATGCGGATCGTGGCTGTTCAATGGGACATTTACACCCGCGATCCTGACCCGTTGTTCTTAGGTTACATTGGCCTCGCGTTAGTGCTGCCGGTGATCTTGTTCGCGTTGCCGGCCGGGGCGGCAGCGGATCGCTTCTCGCGCCGCTGGCTCATTCTGATCGCTCAGGTGGGGCTGGCGGTGTGCGGCGTCGGGCTGGCATGGGCGTCGTGGACGCGTGCGCCGCTGCCGCTCGTGTACCTGCTGCTATTTGGAACGGGAACATTTCGCGCACTGGGTTGGCCGGCCTCGACGGCGATCGTGGCGGGGCTTGTGCCGGCGAAGAAGTTTTCCAATGCGGCGATGTGGCGCAGCAATACGTACCAGTTAGCGTCGACGCTGGGTCCGCTGGCCGGCGGGTTTTTGTTGGCGTGGTGGAGTCCAGTGATCGTGTTCCTTCTCGATGCGGCTTCAAGCCTGGTGCTGGCCACCTGCATGTTGTTCGTCAGGCCGCGGGCGCAGACGCGGGTCATCGAACCGAAGTCGTGGCGCAGCGTGATGCAGGGCATTCACTTTTTGCGGCGGCAGCCGATTATCCTTTCGACGATGACGCTCGACATGGTGGCCGTGCTGTTCGGCGGCGTGATCGCGTTATTGCCGATCTTCGCCACGGAAGTGCTTCAAGTCGGGCCAGTGGGACTTGGCTGGATGCGGGCGATGCCGGCAGTCGGATCGATTGCGATGGGGATCATCTTGGCACTTCGGCCGCCCATTCGGCGCGGCGGGCGAACGATTTTGTGGACAGTCGCGGCATTTGGCGTCGCGACGATCGTGTTTGGCTTGTCTCAGTCATTCGCATTGTCGTTATTTGCGTTGTTTGCATTGGGAGCGGCGGACAACATCAGCGTCGTGATTCGCCAGACGGTGCTGCAACTGATGACGCCCGACTCGATGCGTGGCCGGGTGACGGCGGTGAGCGTGATCTTCATCGGCTCGAGCAACGAGCTGGGCGAGTTCGAATCGGGCGTGGCGGCGAAGTTGCTGGGGCTGGTGCCGTCGGTTGTGTTCGGCGGCGTGATCTCGCTGTTGTCAGTACCAGCCGTGGCGGCCTTGTTTCCGCAGTTGTTGCGGCTTGGTTCGCTCGAACATTTGCAGCCCGCCGATCCGGATGAGGCTGCGTTGTAAAAGATCAGGAGAACTGCAAAGTCCGAAAGCTGTCACCCTGAGGTAATCCGAAGGGT
>CAZFLF010001339.1:0-2135 GCA_964519825.1 uncultured Pirellulaceae bacterium
CGATCAAGGCGGCGTCGGTTGGCTTGAATCCGACGCATCATGTCAACAGCGACGGGCAGATTCACCTCGGAGGAACGACGCGACACGTCGTGACGAACATCGACAGCAAACTGGTGGTCACCGGTTTGCCGGGGGTGCGTCCCGCCTGGAGCATCAAGATTCCGACGGTGGGAGGTAAGCTCGATTTCACCACGATCAGCGATGGCGAAGTGTTCGTAGTGAGCAACGGCACAACCGCGGTCACGTTTGAATTGGACAGTGATGGCGTCATCACGCCGGGCAACCGGCCGATCACCTTCACCAACAACACGACCACGGCACAGTTGGCAAACGCGGTGGCCATCGCGATTCGCAACGCGAACCTGGGACTCAGCCCGACCAACGCCGGTGACGGTGTCATCGTCTTGGGCGGCACAACCTCTCACTCGATTGACCTGACTGCCTCCTCGTTCCGGCAACTTGGGCTGCCCGGCGTGCCGGCAGTGGAGCCGGTACCATTTATCCCAGGGGACTTTTTCACTCCGAACGTTCCTGCCCGCACGCCGATATTCTCGGAAGCGCAAATGGCGCAGGCCATCGCGGCTGCAATCAACAACGCGCGAGTTAAGACTCTATTTGACAAGTCCGTCGTCGCGACTGCTCAAGACAATGAAGTGCAGGTCGAAGGAGTTGTCACCATTACCGGCATTACCAGCGTGTTCCGGTCGAATATCACCGACATCGCCGGTAATGCGCTAAAACCCAACCGCACAGACGGCACGACCAAATTCACCATCTTCATCGGCAGCGGACTCGATTACGGCGACGCTCCGGTACCCTATCCGACTCTCGATGCGGACAACGGAGCAAAGCACCAAATCGTCGGTGATTTCTTCCTCGGGGCCGGAATCGATACCGACTTCGATGGACAACCGACCGCCACCGGCGACGGCGACGACAAGACCGGCCTCGACGATGAAGATGGCGTTGTGGTTACACAGCCCTTCACCGGTGCATATGGTGGAGCGATCACCGTGACCGCGTCCGCGACTGGATTTTTGGATGCTTGGATCGACTTCAATCAGGACGGAGACTGGATCGACGACGGCGAGCAGATTTTCACCAGTCGAACCTTGGTCGCCGGGCAGAATGCGTTGCTGGTCAATGTCGCGGGAACTGCAAAGCCAGGTCTAACTGCCGCGCGTTTCCGCTTCAGCAGTCAGGGGGGCTTGGCCCCCACCGGGTTGGCTGACGACGGAGAGGTCGAAGATTACATGCTCGCGGTCGCAAGCAATCCGTGGCGGAACCCAGTGAACGGACTGGATGTTGATGCCAGCGGTTTCGTCGTGCCTCAAGACGCCTTGATCGTGATCAACGCGCTCAATGCTGGCCGCGGTGGCCCGCTTCCGAATCCACCCGTGCCACCATTCGTACCCCCACCGTTCTTGGATGCCAATGGCGACGGTTTTCTCACGCCGTTGGACGCGCTTGTCATCATCAACTTTTTGAACAATCGCGCCGCAGCGGAAGGCGAATCTTCGACGTCCGATGCAATGGCCGAGAACGCGACCGACGCGACGTTCGTGGCTGCTTTGACTGGACCTACGGATGCGGGAATTCTTTTCAGCGGCATTGATTTCGTTGACCATCGACTCACGGAAGAAGAGGACGAGGACTTATTGGCGTCGTTTACCAGCGACAATGAACAGGAAGAACTGGTGATTCAGACGCTGGCTGCCAACTCCCATCAACGTTACGAGGAGATTCCGTCGCTGGAGCTGTTCCTTGCCAGCGCGAGAAGTGGTGAAGGCGAGTCCGACGGCGATCTGTGGGACCTTCTCGCCGGCGACGTCAACCAAGCTCACCAAACATCGTCGTGATCTGGCGCCGTCCCGTCATTTGGGACCGGAATCGGATTATCCGCAGCTGCCGGTAACGGAATGCAATTCCAGGCCATCATGCCGAATGATGTGGTCGAGTCCGGCTGATTCGCATGTTTTCTCCATCTGCCTCGGATTGCTACCATTCCCACTGAGGCATGTCTGGTATGCCACACTGGGTTGCGGGCGCAGACCACGTTAGGATTGGGTTCAGCGGATCCGCAAACCAAGGTAGAAAAGTGTGGTGTGCCGCTCCGCGTCGCAATTCACGACGCA
>CAZFLF010001340.1:0-2128 GCA_964519825.1 uncultured Pirellulaceae bacterium
GTCGGGTCGCGGCGCGATGATTTCGATGCGCGGTTTGAGCCGGTACTGGGGCAGAATGGCATCTTGTCCGTCGCCGGGAGGTGGATCTGGCGCGGTGCGCAAAGCGGCAGGCAGACTCCCCGCGCTGAGCAGCTTGCTCATTACCTCCGGCCGTTCGAGAGCCTTTCGGAACTGCGCGGCCAGAAAAAACTCCGGCAGCATGTCCACTCCATGATTGATCTGCCAACCGAACAACTTGTGTCCGTCGAACGACGCATCGTAGTAACCGGCCGGGGTCCAGAACGCCCACTCGCGATTATCCGCCACGAACAAGGCCGCCAACGGCTGCCACGCCGGGAGCATTTGAAATCCGTCGACTTGCATGTCGCGGCGCCGGCAATCGAAGACGACCTGTGTGTCCCCGGTGGTGGTCTGCAATTGCTGCAACATTTCCTCAGGGCGGTCCGCGCTTCGCACGGTGCGCGCGACAGGCCAGGCCAGCGAATGGATCGCGTCGTCGGTACGCACGCCACGAAAGTACAGCGGTCCGTCGTCGCGAACTTCGCTCGCGACGAGTTTTCCGTCACGGACTGCAAACCGCGCTCCCCAACGATTGACCAGCTCGTCACCCTCGTCGAAGCCGGCCAAGTTCCAGACCCGCACCGTGGCGTCGTCCGCTCCGGAACACAAATAACGCCGGTCGCGCGAGACGCTGATGGATCGGACGCCTCCTTCATGCCCACGAAACTGTCGCAGGATGCTTGCGGTGCCGGCCGCGGCTAATCGAAAGACGAAGATATTGCCTTGCAAGGAGGTCCCAATCGCCACGGCGAACGGTCGCCCTTCGCGATCGGGAATCCAACACTTCGCGGAGGGTTTGCCGTGCAAGGTCGGATGCAGCGGCAGCCGCGCCGCACGTTGTTCGCCGCGGTAAAGCCAGTGAACTTCACCGGTCTCGTCCAGTTCCGTTTTCAAACTCCATGTACCGCTCCATTGAGAATCGTCGAGCCAGTCTTCTTCGCGTAATTGATTCGCTGCGCCAAGCTTCACTGCGTTCAAGTCAAAGTCACGTTCCAAGGAGACTTTGCCGTCAGCCGAGCGACGCGTGCCGATGGCGATGCGATACTCGGGCGGTTTGGCGGCGAATGCGACTCGCAGTACCGGACGCGAAAGACCACGCAATCGGTCAGGTGCAACTGCGGCTGCGAGCGGGTGTATGACGACCTCGGATCCCTGGCTGAAGGCCAGTTCGCCTCCCTGTGGGCTGACGGCAACTGCAAAAACATCGCGATCGACCGTTTCTTCCGCTGCTAACTCCGGGTTCCGCACATTTGCCACGCGCCACACCTGCCAGACCGCCTTGCCATCGCGCTGCCGTGACACCGTCGAACCAGAAATCAGAGTCCGACCGTCTTGACTCCAAGCCAGCGCACTGAGACCGACGTTTAGTCGCTTCACGGATGACAGCGACCGGTCGGTCATATTCCAGAAGTACAAACTGCCAAACGTGTCGGACGATGCCAGCGATCGGCCGTCGGAGGTAACAGCCAGAGCCATCACGGCCCCCAAATGTGGATTCTCTGCGGGAAGTGTCGTACGCTTCGCCGATTCGATATCGATCGATTCCAAGTTCCAGGACGGAAACGGATCGGGACGTGACGAGGACGTTCTCCACCCGGCGAAAGTCGCCACGACGACATGCTGATCATCCGGCATCACCACTGGCGCGAACCGCCGGTATGCCTGCAGACTTCGCACCTCTTCCGGTTTTAGGGAATCCGCATCCGGGGCGACAAGTTGCTTTGCTTTCCACAAGCCGGTCTTCGCGTCCTGCCGCCAGACCAGCACTCGGCCGGACACGTCCTGAGAAGCCAGGACGTCGGCTCGTTTAGGGGCGAATGCCAAGCCCGCGACGACCTGCCGATGTCCGATTTCTACATCAATCAGCGCGCGCTTCAATTCGCCGGTGACCGGATCGACGAGCCAGATTTCACCTTGGCCCCCCCATGTTCCATAGCCCGCCATCGCGAGCAAGTTCTGGGCTGCGGCCACGGCGTGAATCCGACCACGCGGACCACGTTGGACCGGCCAACGAATCGCACGTTCATGACTCCAGCGACGATTTCCTTCGACGCCGAGCCTCGTCCAA
>CAZFLF010001341.1:0-2126 GCA_964519825.1 uncultured Pirellulaceae bacterium
GTGTCGACTTCAATTTCGACCGGGATGGGATGGGTTCCCTGGTTCAGATGGAATTGCCCCAGGAACGCACGTGCCTTGATCACGGCTTCCGCCGGGGACAAAACCGAGCCAATCATGCCAACGGCTTGTGCGAGATGGTTGTCTTTGATCAGCACCGCGTCGAACAATCCCGTGCGATGATTCGTTCCGCCCCCGCGGCGCACGGCATATTTCTCGAGCCGCCGCCAGCCAGGGGTCGTCTTGCGCGTGTCGTAAACGCGGGCCTGCGTGCCGGCGATGGAGTCAACATATCGTCGCGTCAACGTCGCAATGCCAGATAACCGGCCAACCAAATTGAGCATGATCCGCTCAGCGGTCAGTAGATCGCGCGTCGAACCGTGCAAGCGGGCCACGGGCGTCCCCGCGTTGACCGCAGTACCGTCCGCGACGGCTGAGTTCAACGCCACGTCGAGCTGCATCTCGTCGACCACGAGCTGGGCGGCTGGCAATCCGGCGACAACTCCCGCTCGGCGCACCACAAGGTCCGCCGCCCCCCGCGCCTCGCGCGGCACCAATGCAACCGTCGTCAGATCGACGCCACGTCCCAGGTCCTCGCGAACCGCCAGCCGAATGATCTGTCGGCAGTCATCCGCAGTTTGCTCGTCCCAGTCGATCTGTCGAAAATCGGGCGTCACAAGAGTGGGTCCCTAGGTTGGGCATTCCTGCCCGACACGGTGTCACAATTTTGGAGTGCGGGGATTCATCACCGCTTTGGGATTTTTGTTCAGGGGTACTGCTTGTGAAGCATAAGGATTTTCTTTGCCGACGACGAGGCTGTTGCAACCGACCGATAAACCCAAAATACCAAAGCTGTGACACGTTGTAGCACTCTAAAGGTGCGATAGTCGCGACCTGAGTTATTCGTGCTGAAATTCGGTTTGTGGACTGTGGCCGTTACTTTTTGCTTCAGTCCGGGTATGTTTGTTAGTAGAGAAACTTAACGTGACCGGACCATTCCTGCCGTGAACCTGCCCGGGACTTTCTGATGTCTGCGCACCCACAGATCTTTCGTCTTCGCCAATCGTTTGAACGACCGCGCGTCGAGAATATTCCGGCGACGGTCGAGGAGCAGTTGAGTCGGTTGGAATTGAGTCGCACCATTCGCGCCGGTCAAACCGTTGCGATCACGGCCGGGAGTCGCGGTATCGCGAACATCCGCTTGGTGATCAAGGCCATCGTCGCCCATTGCCAGCGGCTGGGAGCTCAGCCGTTCATCGTTCCCGCGATGGGTAGTCACGGCGGCGGCACCGCCGCGGGGCAGCGCCAAATCATTGAAGGGTACGGCATCACCGAAGAGTTTTGCGGCTGTCCGATTCGCGCCAGTATGGAGACCGTGGTGGTTTGCACCGCCGCCGAGGGCTTTCCGGTGCATTTCGATAAGCATGCGTTCGGCGCCGATCACGTGATCGTTTGCGGTCGCGTCAAGCCGCACACCGGTTTTGTCGGGGACATCGAAAGCGGTCTGATGAAGATGATGTTGATCGGATTGGGCAAGCACGAAGGGGCCAAGATTTATCACAGGGCGATTCAGGATTACAGTTTCGGCCAAATCGTACGCAGCGTCGCCCGCGAGGTGCTGGCGAAATGCCGCATTGCCGCCGGTGTGGCGGTCGTGGAGAACAGTTACGACGAGACCGCCAAGATTGAGGCCGTCGCGCCGCGAGATCTCGAACAGCGCGAAAAGCAACTGCTCATCTTGGCCAAGCAGTGGATGCCCCGTCTCCCCTTTCCTGCCGCCGATGTTCTCTTAATTGATGAAATCGGTAAGAACATCAGCGGGACCGGCATGGACACCAACGTCATTGGCCGCAAATATCTCACACATGAAGCCGCCGAGCACGAAACCCCCAAGGTCCGCAACATCGTGGTTCGCAGCCTGACCGAGGAAACGCACGGCAACGCGACCGGTATCGGCTTGGCGGAGTTCTGTCTGTCGCGAGTTGTGGACCAGATGGACATGGCCGTCACCCGCACGAATTGTTTGACCGGAGGACACGCCAGCGCCGCAATGATTCCGGTCCATTTCCCCACTGATCGCGAAATACTCGACGCGGTGTTGCCGATTATCGGGTTGACCGACCCGCCGA
>CAZFLF010001342.1:0-2125 GCA_964519825.1 uncultured Pirellulaceae bacterium
GATCGCCCGCGAAGTCGGTGCAAAGCTCTTCGTCGACATGGCGCATTACGCCGGTTTGGTCGCTGCGGGCTTGCACGACAATCCAGTGCGCGTCGCCGACTTTGTGTCGACCACGACGCACAAGACTCTGCGTGGCCCGCGCGCCGGCTTGGTGTTGTGTCGAGAAGCATACGCCAAAGACCTCAACCGCAGCGTGTTTCCTGGTTTGCAGGGAGGGCCGCTGATGCACGTGATTGCCGGCAAAGCGGTTTGTCTGGCCGAGGCGTCGCGGCCAGAGTTCAAAGTTTACGCGCAGTCCATCATTGATAACGCGCAAGCGCTCGCGGAAACTCTGCTGACCGGCGGGCTGCGATTGGTCAGTGGCGGGACGGACAATCATCTCCTGCTGGTCGACGTCACTCCGCTGGGTATCGGCGGCAAGCTGGCCGAAGCCGCGCTGGGACATTGTGGTATCACGGTGAACAAGAACATGATTCCGTTCGACGAACGCAAGCCGCTCGACCCGTCCGGCATTCGTGTTGGGACTCCCGCTTTGACAACCCGCGGCATGGGAGTCGAAGAAATGCGGCGCATCGGTCATTGGATGCTGGAAGCCCTGAGCGGTTCACAAGACGAGACGGTACAGCTTCGAATTCGTGGCGAGGTTTCTGAGTTGTGTCGCCATTTCCGCGTGCCAGGGGCGATTACCTAACGCGGCCTACGCCCACAATGTGGTAGGACGGGCACCTTGCCCGTCATTTGAGGGACGGGCAAGGTGCCCGTCTTACAAGACGCGAGCCCACTAAGACTTTAATGTGCCCAGAAACCGGCGAGCGAGTAACGATGGCTGAAACGAATCGCATCTTGATCGTGGACGACAACCAAGCGAATTGCGAGTTGCTGGATGCCTATCTCGCGGAAGTCAAATGCGTTATCGCCTTTGCATCGGATGGCAAGGAAGCTCTCGCTCAGGTGGTGGCATTTCGCCCAGATTTGGTCCTGCTCGATGTGATGATGCCCAAACTGAGTGGTTTCGAAGTATGCAAACGCATTAAGCAGGACCCGTCAACGCAGCGAGTCATGGTGCTCATGGTCACTGCTCTGAATGAACTCGGCGACATCGAACGGGCGGTCGAAGCTGGGACCAATGATTTTCTGTCGAAACCGATCAATAAACTGGAACTATTGAAACGGGTCGAAAACCTGCTGAAACTCAAAGATGTCACGGACGAAAACGAGCGACTGCGACGATACATCGAGGGCATGGAAGACGATCGAGACCAATCGGGTATCGAGGACGACACCGATGACCGAAGTGATGACAACAACAGCGGCAACAACAAAAGTGGCGATTGACCACGAACTGCGAGCATCAACTTGGGAGGCGACACGCCATGACTAGACTTGTAGTTTTTTTCTGGGTCGTGATCTGTGGATTCTGTTCGATACTGAACGCGGAAGAAAAAAAGCTCGCTGAAGACGGTTTCGTTTCGCTGTTTGACGGCCAAACACTAAAGGGTTGGAAAGGTTCGGACGGATACCGCGTGGAAGACGGAAAGCTAGTTTGCATTCAAGGTGGGCGCGGGAATCTCTTAACCGAAAAAGAATACGGCGATTTTGTCTTACGGTTCGACGTGCGGCTAACTCCGGGAGCGAACAACGGGTTGGCGATTCGCTCCCCCTTCCGCGCCGAGGGGAATCTACACCTTGACGGCATTGAGCTCCAGATTCTGGACGATACTGCGGAGAAGTACACAACGCTGAAACCGTATCAGTATCATGGTTCAGTTTACGGTTTGGTGCCGGCTAAACGCGGCAGTTTGAAGCCAGTCGGCGAATGGAACTCGCAGGAGGTGACCGTGCAGGGACGCCACATCAAAGTTGTCGTGAACGGCACGACCATCGTGGACGCGAATCTTGACGAGGCCACGAAATCCGGCACGCTGGACGGTGAAAAACACGCGGGTTTGCCACTCGCGAAAGGGCACTTGGGATTCCTCGGGCACGGAGACCGGATTGAAGTGCGCAACATTCGGCTTCGCGAGCTCTAGGCTGCGCTTCAGCCCCCTAACTCTGCGCGGCTCAGCACGCCGTACATTGGGCCTTTGACGCGGTCGAGCGTACTGGAAAACACCACGACGTCCTC